>JAJTHD010000026.1 GCA_021297925.1 Lysobacteraceae bacterium | reverse complement strand
GGCGTTCGGGTTGTCGCGGGCCTTCTGGATGTCCTTGACGGTGATCAGGCCGCGCAGCGCGAAGGCGTCGTCGACCACGAGCACCTTCTCGATGCGGTACTGGTGCAGCTTGGCGAGGACCTCCTCGTCGGTCGCGCCCTCGCGCACGGTCACGAGGCGGTCCTTGCCGGTCATGATGCTGCTCACCGGGGCATCGAGGCGCGTTTCGAAGCGCATGTCGCGGCCGGTGACGATGCCCACCAGCTGGCCGTTCTCCACCACCGGCACGCCGGAGATGCGGCGCGCGGCGGTGAGCTTCAGCACTTCGCCGACGCTGGTGCCCGGGGTCACGGTGAACGGCTCGCGGATGACGCCCGCTTCGAACTTCTTCACCTCGGCGACCTCGCAGGCCTGCCGCTCGGCGCTCATGTTCTTGTGGATGATGGCGATGCCGCCCAACTGCGCCATGGCGATGGCCAGCCGCGCCTCGGACACGGTGTCCATGGCGGCGGCCACGATCGGCAGGTTCAACGAGAGGCCACGCGTGAGGCGGGTGGCGAGGGAGACGTCCTTGGGGAGCACGGCCGAGTGGGCCGGGATCAGGGAGACGTCGTCGAACGTCAGGGCTTCCGCCTGGATGCGCAGCATGGACTGCTCCGGAACTGGGAAGCGCGACATTCTAGCCGGTTCGCCCCCTTCCCCGCTTCCCCGCGGCTGAACCGTGGACGACCCGCCCCCGGCTCAGCCGCCCAGGGGGGCCGTGGCCAGTGCCGGCCAGCGGGTGATCACCAACAGGGCCACGCCGAGGAGCAGCAGGAACGGAATGCAGGCCCGGATCACCGTCACGATCGGCACCTTGAATCGGTAGGCGGCGATGAACAGGTTCATGCCCACCGGCGGCGTCATGTAGCCGATCTCGAGGTTGGCCAGCATGACCACGCCGAGGTGGGCGGGATGGACGCCGTAGTGCTGGGCCAGCGGCAGCAGCAGGGGCGTCAGGATGACGATGGCCGAGAAGATGTCGACCAGCATGCCGACCACCAGCAGGAACAGGTTGAGCACCAGCAGGAACTCGAACGGGGTGTCGATGTGGGTGCTCACCCACTCGAACAGCCGCGTCGGCACCTCCTGGTCGATGAACCAGTTCGAGAGGGCCTTGGCCGCGCCGAGGATCAGCAGGATCGCGCCGACCATGCGCATCGCTTCGGCCATCACCTCCGGTAGTTGGCCGATCCGGATCTCCCGGCGGACCACCACGGTCACCAAGAGCACGTAGGCCGCCGTCAGGGCCGACACCTCGCTGACCGCGAGCACGCCCTCGTAGATCGCCAGCAGCACGAGGATCGGCAGCGGCAGTTCCCATCGCGCATCCTTGATCGCCGCCCACGCCTCGGCGGCGTCGAAGGCTCGCGCAGGGCGCGGGATCGAGCGCCCCACCCACAGGGCATGCAGCACCAGGATGCCCATCAGCACGAGGCCCGGCAGGAAGCCCGCCTGGAACATCTCCTGCACGCCCACCGGCGGGTTGCTGCCTGACTGCGACGCGACGAAGCCGTAGAGGATCAGCGGCAGGGAGGGGGCGAAGAGCAGTCCAAGGCTGCCGCAGACGGTGACGAGGCCGAGCGCGTAGGGCTCGGGGTAGCCGGCCTGACGCAAGGCCGGGTACAGCAGCGCCCCCATGGCGACGATCGTGACGCCCGAGGCCCCCGTGAAGGCCGTGAACAGCGCGCAGGCCACGATGGTGACGATGGCGAGGCCGCCCGGCAGGCCACCGAGGAAGGCGTTCGAGAGCCGCAGCAGCCGCTTCGGCGCTCCGCTCTCGCTGAGCAGGTAGCCGGCGAGCGTGAATAGCGGGATGGCGACCAGCCCCGGCGTGTCGCCGAGGCTGTAGAACTCGGTGAGGGCGGCCTCGCCGTAGCCCGCGGCGTGCAGGCCGACCAGCGCGATGCCCAAGATCACCGCGAACAGCGGCATCCCGAGGCCGGCGAGGACCAGCAGCAGCGCGATCAGCCACTCCGGGTTCACGGCGCCCCCTCGTGCTCCGGCCGCGGGGCCACGGTGCCGACGAGGAATCGCAAGGCCAGCAGGCCGAAGCCGACCGGCAGCACCAGCATCGGCACCCAGCTCTCGATCCCGGCCACGAACGGCAGCGGTAACTCCCGTTCGGAGGCGACGAGGCCGGCCCCGATCCACGCCGCGGCCCCGCACACCACGGCGGCGGCGAGGTGGCCGACGACGTGCAGGACGCGCCAGCCGGCGGCCGGCAGGATCCGCGGCAGGGCGTCGATCGCGATGTGCCGCTGCCGCCGCGCGGCGCCCAGCGCGCCCAGCATGGCGAGCCAGAGCACCCCAGCGCGGCTGGCCGCCTCGCCCCAAGCGAGGCTGGCGTCGAAACCCACCCGCAGCACGATCTGCGCCACGGCCAACAGCACGAGCGCACCGATCGCGCCAGCCAGCAGCGCATCCTCGAGGCGATGCAGCAGGACCAGTGCCCGGGCCCGGCGGGCGTGGCGGCCGGTCAAGGCGCGGCGCCCTTCGCCTCGCGCAGCGCCTTGAGCAGCGCCGGGCTGATGCCCTGCTCGCGCTCGAGCTGGGCGATCACCTTGGCGCCGACGTCGCGGAAGTACGCGGCATCGGCGGCCGTCGGGGGGACGACCTCGAGGCCTTGGCGCTTCATCGCCTCCAGCGCGGCGACGTCATCGCGGCGGATGGTCTGGTCGACGCGCGCGGTGGCCGCCTTGAACACCGCGTCGATGGCGGCCTGGTCGGCCGACGCGATCTTCTGCCACGCGCGCTGGTCGACGACCACGTAGCCGACCACGTAGGCCAGCGGCAGGTCGTACAGGCTGCGGAGCTTGCCGTGCCACTGCAGGGCCACGGCACCGGCGGGCGTGTTCGCGACCACGTCCACCATTCCCGTCTGCAGGCTGGTGAACACGTCGCCAATGGGCAACGCGATGGGGCTGGCCCCGCCGGTCCGGAAGGTCAGCTCCGCGATGCGGTCGTTTTGAGGAACCCACAGCTTGGCGCGCTGGACGTCGGCGACACCGGCGACCCGGCCCGTGCCCATCAGGTAGGCGAAGCCGATGCCCGAGGCGCCCAGCATGTGGAAGCCGCGCTCCTTGAAGCCCGCGGCCAGCAGGGGATCGATCTGCGGGCGGACGCGATCGACTTCCGCCCAATCCTTGAACAGGAAGGGCAGCGTGTAGAGCGGCGCGTCGGGATAGACCAGCGAGAGCTCACTCGACGTCAGGACGCCGCCCTGCAGTTGCCCACCCTGCCGGATGCGGCGCAGCACGGCCTGGTCGTTGCCCATGACGCCGCCGGGGAAGTACTTGATCTCGACGCGGCCCTGCGTCTGCGTCTTCACCTGCTCCGCTGCGACGCGCAGTTCGCGCATCCATGGCGAGCCTTCCGGCGCGAGGGTGGCCATGCGGAGGGTCTGGACCTGCGCCGCCGCGGGCAGCGCGAGGGCGAGCATCAGGAAGGCGAAGCTGCGGAAGGCGGAACGCATCAGGGGGTCGTCCTTCAGAAATAATCCTTGCCACTGGCCTTGAGCGCCACGGCGCGCTCGCGGGCCAGGGTGTTCATCAGCGTATAGCCCGGTGCCTTGGGATCGGCCGCCAGCACCTCGTCGAGCAGGCGATCGTGCAGCGCCTGGTCGAACACAAGGCGGGCGTAGAACTCGGCCATCAGGGTCTTCGCGTACAGGTTGCGCCCGCCGGAGGCGTCAATCGCCTGCTGGAAGTAAGTCCTGCCCTGCTCCGGCTGCCCGCCGACGGCTTCGGGGCGAAGCGAGTTCAGGACCCCGAGGTAGACGAGCGGGAGCCCGCCGTCGTACCCGGCCTCCAAGGCCACGACCCGACGCAGCAGCGCCTCGATCTTGGGCAGGTCGGCAACGGCATTCCAGTCGTCGCGGTGCGCCTGCAGGTGGCCGGCCCACGCGGCGGCCAATCCATAGAGCAGCGGCAGATCGTCCTTGCCGAGCGAGGCCACGACGCGGGCGAAGTCGTCCGGGTTGCCGTCGAGGACGGCGCAGAGCGGGTACGAGGCCTTGCAGGTGCCGCGGCGGGCGTAGTCGAGCGCCTTCGACGCCATCCGCTTCGAGCGGTCCGCGTCGGTGCCGGTGAAGTTGCCGGCGTACGCCCCGTTGAGCTTGGCGGCGGCCAACAGGGTGCCGATGTTGTCCGGATCGCCCTGGATCAGGCCATCCAGCAGGAGCAGGTAGGCCGGCAGCCCATCGCGGACCGTCGCCGGGTCGTCGGCGTCGAGCACCGCCTTGCCGAGGTTGTCGGCAAACCGCTGGGTCGCACCGTCGACCAGGGAGGCGCACCCCGGCAAAGCGACGCAAGCGGCCACGGCGAAGGCGAGGCGCACTCGATGGAAAGGGGTCGGTTCGGAGCTCATGGGCTCAGCTTAGCGGGCCCACGTGTAAAGCTCGTGACCCGGCATGTCGGCCGCGTCCGCCGCCTCGATGGTGTTCTGCATGAGCGTGGCGACGGTCATCGGCCCGACCCCACCCGGCACGGGCGTGATCCAGCCGGCCCGCTCGACGGCCGCCTCGAACCCGACATCGCCGACCAGTCGGCCGTCGTCCATCCGGTTGATGCCGACATCGATGACGACCGCGCCCGGCTTGACCCATTCGCCGGGAACGATGCCGGGGCGGCCCACCGCGACGACCAGGATGTCGGCCTGCTCGACCTGCCGCTGAAGTACGTCGCGGGGCGTGAACTTGTGGCACGCGGTCACCGTGCATCCGGCGATCAGCAGTTCCAGCACCATCGGCCGGCCGACGTGGTTGCTGACGCCCACCACCACGGCGTTCGCGCCGCGGACCGGACGGTCGGTGTAGCCCAGCAGCGTGGTGATGCCGCGCGGCGTGCAGGGCCGCAGGCCGAACTGGCGCAGTGCGAGCCGACCGACGTTCTCGGGGTGGAAGCCGTCGACGTCCTTTCGGGGATCGATGCGCTGGATGATCTCGCGGCCGTCGCGGCCGTCGGGCAGCGGCAGCTGCACGAGGATGCCGTGAACGGCAGGGTCGGCATTGAGGCGGTCGATCAGGGCCTCGATCTCGGCGTTCGTGGTCGACGCTGGCAGGTCGAAATCGAGGGCCTCGATGCCGACCTTGGCGCAGGCGCGGCGCTTGTTGCGGACGTACACCGCCGACGCGGGGTCGTCACCGACGAGCACGACGGCGAGGCCAGGGCGGGGCTTGCCGGCGTCCAGCCGCGCCTTCACGCGTGCCGCGAGGTCGTCGAGAAGCCGGTCGGCGATACCCTTGCCGTCGAGCAGCCGTGCAGTCATCGGAGGAAGCATCCGCAGCGCGTAAGCCGGGGATTATCCGCCACCCCGGGCCGGGGCGCACGGGTGGGTGTCGAGCCGATTCAGCCGGCGGCGCACCACCGCGCGAGGTCGGCGTAACGGGTGAAGCGTGCCGACGGGCCGCAAGTCGGACAGTCCGGGTCATTCCCGAAGGCGGTCTCGCGGAAGCGCATCCCGAGTGCATCGATGCGGAGCAGTCGGCCGGCCAACGGGGTCCCCAGCCCCAGCAGCAGCTTCAGCGTCTCGGTCGCCTGCACCATGCCGACGAGGCCGGGCAACACGCCCAACACGCCGGCCTCGGCGCAGTCGGGGGCCTCGTCGGGCCCCGGCGGCTCGGGGAACAGGCACTGGTAGCACGGCGCTCGTGGGGCGTCCGGCGCCACGGCCGC
>JAJTHD010000242.1 GCA_021297925.1 Lysobacteraceae bacterium | reverse complement strand
TCGCCTGCACCACCGGCCCCTTCAGCGTGGCGAGGAAGCCGTCCTTGCCCTTCGCCTTCGCCTGGCCCGCCAACAGATCACGCGCGGAGGGCGGCAGGCCGGCGAGTTGCGCCTCGGTGAGCGCCAGCGTCCACGCCTCGGAGGCGTCGAGCACCGCCTCCTCGAACGCGGTGTCCAGCTTCGAGAGCTCGGTCTGGATCTCGCGGAAGCGCGTGCGCGCCGGCTCTTCCAGCGCGACGCCGGAGTTGCGGAAGCCGCGCAGGCTGTCTTCGACCAGCGTGCGCTGCGCGCGATCGAGCGCATCGAAGGCGGTGCCTTCGCGTACGGCCTTCATGGCATCAAACAGGCCGCGGTGCTGGCCGAGCTCGGTGGTGAACTCGGTGATGCGTTCGTCGGCTTCCGAATAGACCTCGCGCAGCTCCGGGGAGTCCTTCACGCCGTGCAGGTGCGAGACCGGCGACCACGTGCGCGAGAGCTGTTCGTCCAGCCGTTCGAGCGGTGCGATGAGTGCGTCGAAATCGCGGGCGGCCGGATCGGCGACGAGGCGCTCGACGGCCGCGCGGTAATCGGCGAGCACCGCCTCGACGGCGGGCACGACGTGCGCGGGCTGGAGGGCGGGGAAGTCCGGCAGCAGGGCCGGCGAGAGCAGGGGGTTGTCGGTGGTTCGCATCGCCCAAGGATAGCGACGATGCTGGCATCGATCACCGCGTGGGATCTCGACGGGCCGTGCGGGCGGCATCGCGGCGGGTCGCCCGTGGCGTCGCTCCGGTCGTCACCGGCGGTGCCGGGGACGCGTCCGTCGGCACCGGGCCGCCTCCCGCAGCTCGTGGCGCGATCATCGGGACGAACTTCCGGAACGAGACGTAGAACCCTTCCCCGTTGCTCGCGCGGCTGCCGAAACGGGTGTCGCCGTAGTACGTCCCCACGGTCACGTTGCCCCGGGTCGACTCCGCCATGGCGTAGTGGATCTCGTCGCCCGCGCCGCCGCCGCGCGAGATGCCGATCAGGTCGCCGCGACCGGAAAAGGACAGGACGACCTCGTCGGCGCCACCCTGGTGGTGTGGCGGCGAATCCAGGCGCTTCAGTACCGGCGCGCCCCGGAAGTGCCCCGCGATGGAGAACACGCCATTGGGGAACACCACGAGCTCGCCGCCTTCGTCGTTCCCGGCGCTTCCCACCGGCAGCGCACCCAGCGTGCGGCCCCGCGAGTCCAGTCGCCACACCATCAGGTCCTTGCTTCCGAAGGAGGTCAGGTGGACCGCCGCGTCGAGTCGTGCGGCGGCATCGAAGCGGCCCAATGCCGTGACGTTCCCCGAGCCATCGATGCCAACGCCGCGGACCGACTGCAGGCCGGTGCCATCGGCGAAGCGGACCCAGGCCTCGCCCGACGCCATGGCGAGCCCGGCGACGTAGCCGTCGGTTGCATCGTCGCAGCGGAGCGACGCCCCGAGCATCTGCAGGTCGCCCACGCATTCGCCGGCGAAGGCGACCATGCCCTCGCCGATGGCCACGGCGCGCACCGACGCCGCCCCGGCGCCTCCCACCTGGTGCGACGACAGCGGGCGGAGGCGATCGTCCAGAACCACGACATAACCTTCATCGCCGCCGGAATACGGCAGCGCACCGAGGGGTGGAACGCTGATGCCCGAGGTCGCGTTCACCGCGATGGCCACGCGGCCGTCGCGCGCATCCAACTCATTGCCGTAGTCGTCCCCCGTGCCGCCCATCGAGATTGCCGAGACGACCGCCGCCGAGGCGTCGAGTTCGGCGACGAAGGTGTCCATCCGGCCGAAGGCCGGGAGGGTGGGAGTGCCTTCGCCCAATACCCCTGTGAACCCTCCGGTGACGAAGATGCGGCCGTCGTCCGAGACCACGATGTCGGTCGCGACGTCGCTTGCAGCCCCCCCGAGGCCCGCCAGGGCCAAGACCTGTCCGTTGGCGTCTATGCGGGCCACGAAGGCGTCGGATGCACCCCGGCTGTTGATCTGACGCCCGCCGAGGGCGAGCGAGCCGGCATAGCTCCCGGCCACCCACACATCGCCATTGGCCGCCAGGGCGACGCCTCGCGCGACGCCGTTGCCGAACAGCGACCAAGCGTGCTCCAGGCCGGGGTCGGCGGTCGTGGGAGGCGTCGACGCATCGAGCTGCCGGCCGACGAAGAATTCGCTCCAGATGCGCTCTGCGGCACCGGGAAAGTACTGATGGCTGGCGCCAGCGACTTCGGTGAACCACGTCTCGGCGGCGCTGCTCCAGCGCTGGGTCCGCTGGGTCACGGACCGACCGTCGATGGTGATCGTCTCCGTCACCGAGACCGGCATCCCGCCGCCGTTGTGCGCGACCCAGAAGTCGCGTTGCGCGGCATCCTGGACATTCCGCGGCTGCGGGTTGGAGGTTCCCGTGACCTGCGATTCGCGTTCACCCCGCCACAGCCAGATGTCGACCGGGGCATCGGGCGTGCAGGGTGCTTCCGACCCGCCGTAGGCGCTCAACCACCCCCCGGAGACCGGCGCGTAGGCGGCGAACAGGCGGGGGCGGGCGCAGGCCAGGGTGCTGGCCATCATCGCGCCGTTCGAGAACCCGGTGACGTACACGCGAGTCGAGGCGACGGACCAGCGCCGGGCCACTTCGGCAGGCAGCGCGGCGAGGAACCCGAGGTCGTCCGGGCCGCTGCCGTCGAAGGTGTAACTGTTCCAGTTGAACCCGCTGGCACCGGCGCGACGACTTCCGTCCGGCGAGACCACCATCACGCGATGGCGGTCGGAGACCTCCAGCCATCCGGAGCTGCGCAGGAAGGCGTCCCCGTTGCTGCCGAAGGGATGCAGGGCAAGCACCAGCGGCAAGGGCGTCTGCCCATCCCAGCCATCGGGGGTCGCGACCCGGAAGGTGCGTTCGACGCCACCGACGGTCCACGTCGCGGCCTCGACCCGCGCACCGACGGCCGGACCGGCCGCCGCCAGCGCCAAGCCCGCCAGCATCGGCACCAGGAACCGCCCCGTGAACGCCATGGCCGACCTCGTCGAGGCAGATATCCCGCCCACGAACGCACCATGGGCGTGGACGTTGACAGCGGGGATTCGTCGGGCCGCCGGAAGTCCCCCGGTGCCTACCGCCAGATCGAGTCCGGCAGCCGAAGGTCCAGCGCGCGTCCCGGGGCGCACTCCGGGGAGTGGTAGGACCCCGCAAGCCCCCCGACCTCGGCCCGCCGGGCATAGCTTTCGCGGTAGTAGCGCTGCGCGTGGTCGAGCGCCAAGGGCGCGGGAACGCCGAGCAACTCGGCCATGCGCCGGTTGTACTGCACGGCGTGGCACTCGGTGACGCGCTCGTCGAGGAGGCCGCGCACGTGCATCACCTCATGGGTGAAGAGGTTGAGGCTCTGGATGCCGCGTTCATCGGCGCTCGCCGGGTCGTCGAGGTAATCACGCAGCGTCGAGCACCAGGGCTTCTGAAGCACGATCCGTCCCGTCTGCAGGTTCGCGTGGCCCGCGGCCAGCGAGTTCGGATCGAGCATCGTGTCGAAGACGGTATTGCAGTGCACCGAGACCGGCCGACCCTCGGTCAGCGTCCGTGCCCGTGATTCGAGGAAACGCTCGAAGCGCCACGTCGACACCGGCGGCCAGGCGAAGGCCACCGCGAGCGCGCTCACCAGAAGCAGGTAGGGCAGGTAGATCGGCTGCGGATGGTCGCGGTTCCACGGGGAGAGCAGTTCCCGCACCGCGAGGTAGGCGAACGTCAATGAAAGGGCGAGCCACAGCATGCGGTGTCCCTGCGGACGAGGACGGGCCGATCCGGCGCGCGGCGATCAGCGCGTCAGGACATCCAGCACCCGCTTCATCAGCCCCGAATAGGGCTGGTCGAACAGGAACATCCCGTTCAACCGGGCCTGCCGCATCACCGGCATGGCCTTGCTGAACGTCAGGAAGCCCTGGTGGCCGTGGTAATGGCCCATGCCCGAGGCGCCGACGCCGCCGATCGGCAGCTCGTGCTGGCCGAACTGGATCAGCGTGTCGTTGACGCAGACGCTGCCCGCCACGACGGTGTCGAGCGTGCGCTCGAGGCGTTCGCGGTCGTGGTCGAAGGGGTAGAAGGCGAGCGGGCGGTCGCGGCCGAGGATGTAGGCGAGGGCCTCGTCGTGCGTGCGGTAGCCCTTCACCGGCAGCAGGGGGCCGAAGATCTCCTCCTGCATCACGCGAGCCTCGTCCGGCGGGTCGATCAGCACGGTCGGCGGGATGATTTCGCCCGGCGCGGTCTTGCCGTCATCCGGCGCGTGCTGGCGGATCGCCACGCCGCGCTGCTTGGCGTCGTCCAGCCATTCTCGCAGGCGTTGCGACTGCCGGGGGTTGATCACGCAGGTGAGGTCGGCATTGCCGGCCAGCGTGGGCAGGCGCTTGGCCACCGCGGCGAGGAATGCCGCGATGAAGGCTTCGCGCTGTGCTTCGGGCACCAGCACGTAGTCGGGCGCCACGCAGGTCTGGCCGGCGTTGAAGAGCTTGCCGGTGGCGATGCGCTCGGCCGCGTGGACGATGTCGTAGCCGGGGGCGATCAGCGCCGGCGACTTGCCGCCGAGCTCGAGCGTCACCGGCACGAGGTTCGGCGCGGCGGCGGCCATCACCTTGCGGCCCACGGCGGTGCTGCCGGTGAACAGCAGGTGGTCGAAAGGCAGGCTGGTGAAGGCGGCACCCACCGCGGCATCGCCCTCGATGACCGCGACGCGATCGGCTGGGAACACCTCGGCGCAGAGCTCGCGGATCAGCGCGCTGGTGCGCGGCGTGAACTCGCTGGGCTTGATCATCACGTGGTTGCCGGCGGCGATCGCGTCGACGAGCGGGATGATCGCCAGCTGGAACGGGTAGTTCCACGGCGCGACGATGCCGACCACCCCGAGCGGCAGGAAGCGGATCTCGCCGCGGGCCGGCAGGAACAGCAGGTTGATCGGCGCGCGTTTCGGCTTCATCCACGAGCGCAGGTGCTTGCGGACGTGCTTGATCTCCTCGAGCGTCACCATCACGTCGGCGGCCAGCGTTTCGACGGCCGCGCGGCGGCCGAAGTCGGCGTTGATCGCTTCGACGATGGCTTCGCGCTTCGCCTTGATGGCGGCGGCGAGGCGGTCGAGGTCGGCGCGGCGCTGGGCGAACTCCGGGCGCTGGGTCCGCCAAGCCTCGCGAAGGGTCGAGAGCGTGGTGGCCAGTGCTGCCGGCGTGTAGGCCGGGGCTTGGGCGGGTTCGCGGCTGTCCATGGGCGTCGGGCCGGCAGGGCGGAAAGCCCGAGTGTACTCCCGGGGTTGCCGCCCTGCGGTGCGTGCCTGAGCACGTGCCGCTGACGGTCGATGCGGTGCGATGGCGTGTCGATCCTTCCCGTGCCCGCCGCGAGGTCTGGATCGAAGGCTTGGAACACCCGTGGGGCCTCGCGTTCCTGCCCGATGGCAGCGCACTGGTCACCGAGCGGCCCGGCCGACTGCGCGTGATCCGCGACGGCATGCTGCAGCCCGAGCCCGTGGCCGGCGTGCCCGCGGTGTTCGCGCAGAACCAAGGCGGCTTGCTGGACGTCGCGTTGCACCCCGGTTTCGCCGACAACCGCCTCGTCTATCCCACCTACTCCCATGGGACCGCCGAGGCCAACACCACGCGCGTGGCCCGGGCGCGTTTCACCGGCACGGCGCTGGAAGGCCTCGAGGTGATCTTCGAGAGCAACCCGCCCAAGCCCGCGGCCGGCCACTTCGGCTCGCGACTGGCTTTCCTGCCCGACGGTTCGCTGCTCGTCTCGATCGGCGACTGCGGCAACCCACCGACGATGCTCGACGCCGCCTTCATCCGCGAGAAGGCGCAGGACCCGGCCAGCCACTGGGGCAAGATCGTGCGGATCAATGACGACGGCAGCGCCCCGGCGGTTACGCCGTTCGCCGGCAGCGCCACGGGCGTGTGGTCGATCGGCCACCGCAACAGCCAGGGCCTCGCCGTCGACGCCGCGCGCAACGCGGTGTGGGCCACCGAGCATGGCTCGCTGGGCGGCGATGAACTCAACCGCGTGCAGGCCGGCAACAACCACGGCTGGCCGCTCGTCAGCCTGACCCGCGATTACGTCACCGCCGAGCCGGTCGGCGCGGCCACGCGCCGCGAAGGCATGGTCGACCCGGTGCTGCTGTGGGACACGGCGGTCGCGCCGTCCGGCCTGGCCGTCTATGCCGGCGACGCGTTCCGCGAGTGGCGCGGCGACCTGCTTTCCGGTTCGCTGGTCAGCCTCGATGTGCGCCGCATCGACCTCGACGAGGCCGGCCGCGTGCTCCGTTTCGTCCCGGCCACCGCAGCGGCGACGCCGGCCGCACCGCAGGCGATCGAACGCGAGCGGCGCTGAGCGTCGTCGCCCCTCGCACCGTTGGGCCAGCGCTCGCCCGTTCATGCGCTAGGCTCGCGCAATGCCTGATCGTTTCCTCCTGCCCTCGCGGTTGCCGCGTCGCCCTTGGCTCTGGGCCGCGGCCGTGCTCACCGTGCTCGTGCTGGCCACCCGCCTGCCCGGCTGGATCTCCGGCCCCGTCGTCGAGGCCTACCGCGTCGAAGCGCGGCCGCTGCTCGCCAGCGTCGTGGCCACCGGGCGGGTCGAAACACCTTCGCGCGTGACCATTGGCAGCGAGATCACCGGCACTGTCGTCGAGCGCCCGGTGCGCGAGGGTGATCGACTGGCCGCCGGCGACGTCGTCGCCCGCCTCGCCGACGAGGACGAGCGGGCGAGGCTCGATGAAGCCCGTGCCGCCCTGGCGCAGTTGCTCGAACGCGAGCGCCCGGTGGACGCCGCCACGCTGGTGCAGGCGCGTGGGGCGGCCGAGCAGGCCCGTCGCGATGCCGCCCGCACTGCGGAACTCGCCGGGAAGGGCCTCGTCGCCCGGGAGCGCGCCGAGCAGGCCGAGCAGGCCCGGCGGGTCGCCGAGGCCGCATTGGCGGCGGCAGAGGCGCAAGCGCGCGCCTCCGGCCCCGGCGGCAGCACCGAACGCCTGCTGCGCGATCGCGTCGCCACCGCCGAGGCGGCGCTGGCGCAGACCGTCATCCGTACGCGCGTGGCTGGCACGGTGCTGCGTCGGCTCGCCGAGCCCGGCGATGTGGTGCAGGCCGGCCGCGGGATCGTCGAACTCGCCCGCGACGGCGAACTGCTGGTCGTCGCGCAGGTCGACGAGCGCAACCTCGACCGCCTCGCCGAGGGGCAGGCGGCGCTGGTGTCCGCCGACGCTTTCCCGGGCCAGCGCCTGCCCGGCCGCGTGGCGTTCATCGCGCCTGCGGTGGACCCGCGCACGGGCACCGTCGAGGTGCGCGTCGAGGTCCCCGGGCCACCGGCCACGCTGCGGCAGGACATGACGGCCTCCGTCGACATCGAGGTGGGCCGGCGCGAGCTGGCGCTGGTGCTGCCGATCGACGCGGTGGACGCCACCGACGCCTCGGGACCGCCCCGCGCCCTCGTCGTGCGCGACGGCCGGGTGGTTCGCGTCCCCGTGACGCTGGGCCTTCGTGGCATCGACCGCGTCGAAGTGCTGGACGGGTTGGCGGAAGGCGAGGCCGTGCTGCCGGTCGCGGGCGCCCCCGCCGTGGGCCGCCGCGTGCGCATCGCGCCGGTGGAATGAGCATGTCGAGGCTCTGGTTCGAGTGGACGCTCGCCACGCGCCTGCTGATCGAGGGTCGCGCCCAGACGCTGCTGATCATCACCGGCATCGCGGTCGGCGTGGCCGTCATCGTCTTCCTGACGGCGCTGATCGGCGGCCTGCAGAAGCAGATCATCGATCGCACGCTGGGCACGCAGGCGCACATCCGCATCAGCGCCCCGGACGAGGTGGCCCGGCCGCTGCGCATCGACGGCGAGACGGCGGTGCTCTCCCGCGTTGACCAGCGCGCGCAACGCCTGCGCTCGGTCGACCAGTGGCAGCGCATCGAAACCGCACTGGCCGGCTTTCCCGAAGTCACGGCGATCTCGCCGCTGGTGTCCGGCCCGGC
>JAJTHD010000203.1 GCA_021297925.1 Lysobacteraceae bacterium | reverse complement strand
GGCTTACGCCTTAAGCGGCGAGAGCGTAGACGTCGTCGTTGGCGTCTGAGTTTTTGCTGCTGGATTAACGAGGAAAGCCGCCCCCTCGGCATGCGCCAAGCAATTTCGCAACCCCCGTCGAAGCCAGGACACCCCCGGTTCCGCGGTCGTCATGAAACAACCTTGCCCGCGCAGTATGGGGAGGGGGACGGGGGGGCGCAAGGCCGGCCGGGTGCGTGTTCAGCCTCCAAGGCCGGCCGACGCCGGTGCGGGGACTCAGGCGTCCTTGTTGCGGTGGCGCAGGGCGCGCTGTTTCTCGCGCTGCCAATCCTTGTCGCGGGCGCTGTCGCGCTTGTCATGCTCCTGCTTGCCCTTGGCGAGGGCCAGTTCGAGCTTGACCTTGTTGCTTTTCCAGTACATCGCGGTCGGGACGAGGGTGTAGCCGTCGCGCTCGATCTTGCCGACCAGCTTGTCGATCTCGTGGCGATGCAGCAGCAGCTTGCGCGTGCGGCGATCGTCCGCCACGACATGGGTGCTGGCCTGGATCAGCGGGGTGATCTGGGCGCCGAAGAGGAAGATCTCGCCGCCCTTGATCATGGCGTAGGCATCGCCGATGTTGGCGCGTCCGGCGCGGATGGCCTTCAGTTCCCAGCCCTGCAGCGCCAGGCCGGCCTCGTAACGGTCGCCCAAGGCGTACTCGTGGCGCGCACGCTTGTTCAGCGCGATGGTGCCGCCACCGGATTCGGTATCCTTTTCTTTCTTCTTGCCTGCCATAGGCCCGCATTGTCGCACGGGGCCGCCGTCGCCGATGACCCGCATCCAGCGCCACGCCCTCGTCATGCACTCCGCAGGCCGCATGTTCCATCTCGTGAACGAGGTGGAGGCCTATCCGCGCTACTTCCCATGGTGCGAGAGGGCCACCGTCCTCGAGCGCGATGCGGAGGGGATGGTCGCGAAGCTCGACCTGCGGATCGCCGGCCTGCGCACCTCGTTCACGACGCGGAACCACTGGGTCGAGCCGGTGCGGCTCGACCTGCAGTTGGTCGATGGGCCGTTCCGCCGACTCGAGGGCCACTGGACCTTCCATGCGCTCGACGAAGAGGCCTGCAAGGTGTCGTTGGATCTGGGCTTCGAAGTCGCCGGCCCGCTCGTGGGTCAGGCGCTGGCGCTGGGCTTCCAAGGCCTGGCCGATCGCCTCGTCGACGATTTCTGCCGGATCGCCAAGCACGCGGATGCCACGGGGGCGGGCCCCGCATGAGCCGCCATGAGGTCATCTATGCGGAAGCCGGACACGCGTGGCGACGGACCTTCGATCTGCCGGATGGGGCGACCGTCTCCGAGCTGCGGGCCCTAGTGCAAGAGCGATGCGGCGACTGGCCGGACACCGCTCGATCGCCGGCGATGCTGGCGGTGTTCGGCCGGGAGGTCGATGGCGGTGAGGTGTTGCGGGAGGGCGATCGCCTCGAACTGCTGCGGGCGCTGCCCACGGACCCGAAGCGGGCACGCCGGGAGCGGGCGGGGCAGGTGCCGCGCTGAGCGTCCGATCAGCCGCGGCGGCGCGGCTTGTCCTTGTCCTTCGCGAGGTTCGGGCCGAAGCGCTCGACTTGTTCGCGCGCCATGGCGCTGTCGGCCTCCGGGAAGTATTCGCCTTCCCAGCGCGTCACGGCGTCGCCGTCGAAATGCACCGTGAACACCTTGACCTCGGCGTCGCCATGACCGCGGCGCTCGCTCGCGACGTAGTCCCAGCGATTGCGGCGGAAGGGGTCGGAGACCGACGGTGTGCCCAGCAGGGCGAGGACCTGACGCTTGGTCATGCCGACTTGCAGTTGGCCGACGGCCTTTTGCTCGAGGAGGTTGCCCTGGAAGATCGGCTGTTTGTAGAGGCAGCCCGTCAGCGCGAGCGGAGCGGCGAGGACGAGGACGGTGAGGAGGCGGCGCATGGCATCTCGACGGGGCGGAAACCCCGCGATGATACACTCGGATTCCCGTCGCGCCGCCCGAGCCGGCGGTCGTGCAAGGAGCCCCGGACCGATGCCGCTCGAATCCCGCGACCTTCGAAAGGTCGGCCTCAAGGTCACGATCCCGCGGATGCGGATCCTCGACATCCTCGAGCGCCAGACCCCGGGCAAGCACATGAGCGCGGAGGACATCTACCGCGTCCTCCTTGAGCAGGGCGATGACATCGGGCTGGCCACCGTGTACCGGGTGCTGACCCAGTTCGAAGCCGCCGGGCTCGTGCTCAAGCACCATTTCGAGGGCGGCCAAGCCGTTTACGAACTGGACCACGGCGACCACCACGACCACATGGTCGACCTCGACACCGGCAAGGTGATCGAGTTCCAGAGCCCCGAGATCGAACGCCTGCAGCAGGCCATCGCCGCCCAGCATGGCTATGAGATCGAGGAGCACTCGCTGGTGCTCTACGTCCGTCGCAAGCGCGGCTGAGTCGCTGAACGACCGCCAACAGCCGGAAGGGATTCAGCCCTTCCGCGCTTTCTCCAGCATTTGCCGGGCGCTGGTCCGCACGGCGGCGGTGATCTCGACGCCGCCGAGCATCCGCGCGATCTCGTCCACGCGGCCCGCCTCGTCGAGCTCGGCTGGCTCGGACCAGGTGTCGCGGCCGTCGGTCGCCTTCGTGACCCGCCAGTGAGCGTGCCCCTGGGCCGCCACCTGCGGCAGGTGGGTCACGCAGAGCACCTGTCGGCCGCTGCCCAGACGGCGCAGGGTCTGGCCCACGACTTCGGCAACGGCGCCGCCGATGCCGGTGTCCACTTCGTCGAAGACCATCGTCGGGGTGTCGTCGAGACCGAGCGTGGCCACCTCGATCGCCAACGCGATGCGCGCCAGTTCGCCGCCCGAGGCCACCTTGCGCAGCGCCCGCGGCGGCTGGCCGGGGTTGGCACTGACGAGGAACTCGACCCGTTCCAGCCCTTGGACCTGCGGTCGCGGATCGTCGACCGGCTCGAGCTGGACCTCGAAGCGGCCACCGCCCATGCCGAGGCCGGCCATCAGCCCGGCCACCGCCGTGCCCAAGGCCTCGGCATCGGTGCTGCGCGCGGCTGACAGGGCCTCGGCCGCCTCGCGCCAGGCCCGCGCCGCGGCCTCGCGCTCGGCGACGAGCGACGCAAGCCGCGCTTCGGCACCGTCGAGCGCCGCCAGTTCGGCAGCCAGCGCGTCCCGGCGGGCTGACAGGTCGGCCAGTGGCACGCGGTGCTTGCGGGCGAGGTCGTGCAGGCGCGAGAGCCGACGCTCGGCCTCGGCCAGATCCTCCGGATCGAGGTCGAAGCCATCGCGCGCCTGCTCGACCAGGGCGACGGCTTCCGCGAGTTGGAGCCGCGCGGATTCCGCGAGGCCCGCGGCCTCCGCGAGGCGGGGTTCATCGGCCGTCCACTTGGCGAGGGCGGCCAGCGCCTGGCCGATGGGCGCCATGGCCCCGTCCTCGTCCCCCAGCAAAAGCATGGCGCGTTCGCTGGCCTGCACCAGCGCCTCGGCCTGGGTGGCGCGCCGGTGCAGGGCCTGCAGGCCGGCGAGGCTGGCCTCGTCGAGGGTTTCCGCCTCCAGCTCGGCGAGCTGGTGGCGCAGGAAGTCGACGCGGTCGTTCACGTCGCCCCGCGCCTGCAGCTCGGCGACCGCCCGGTCGGCCTGCTGCCAGCGGCGGGCGAGGTCGCGGACCGGGGCCGCGAGGGTGGCGCGGCGGCCGAAGGCGTCCAGCAGGGCGAGTTGGCGGTCGCGGGACAGCAGGGCCTGGTGCTCGTGCTGGCCGTGGATCTCGACCAGGTGCCCCCCGAGGGCGGCCAGCTGGCCCAGCGTCGCGGCGCGGCCGTTGATCCAGGCTTTGGAACCGCCGTCGGCCTTCACCACGCGGCGCAGCTGGCAGGCGCCGTCGTCGTCGAGCTCGTGCTCGTCCAGCCAGGCCGCCGCGGCCGGGGCATCGGCGAGGTCGAACTCCGCCGCGACTTCGGCGCGGGCGGCACCGGTGCGGACCATCCCGGCGTCGGCGCGGGCGCCGGTCAGCCACAGCAGGGCGTCGACCAGCAGGGACTTGCCGGCACCCGTCTCGCCGGACACCACCGTCATGCCCGGCCCCGGCCGGAGTTCGGCGGTGCGGACGACGGCGAAGTCGCGGAGGGCGAGCTGCTTGAGCATGGGGCGCGATCGGAGCCGGGCGAAGGAGGGCGAACGCTAGCATCGGGCCATGGCGGCGCCAACGCTTGCCATCGGTGGGGCGCGGACTTATCTATGCGACATCCGCCCGGAACCCCGGGACCTCCGCCTCGCGATGCCCTCCGCCTCCCACCGCCTCGACCCTCGCGCCCGCCACTTGCTGCGGTCGCTGGTGCACCAGTACATCGCCCACGGCGAGCCCGTGGGGTCCCGCACGCTGGCGCGGCAGTCGGGTCTCGACGTCAGTGCCGCGACCATTCGCAACATCATGGCGGACCTCGAGGAACTCGGGCTGGTGGCGGCCCCGCACACCAGCGCGGGTCGGATCCCGACAGCACACGGCTACCGGGTCTTCGTCGACAGCCTCATCGAGGTGCCGACGCTCCCCGATGAGGGGCTGGTCCGCCAGCTGGCCCGCCAACTGCCGCACGGGCAGGGCACGCAGGGCCTGCTCGCCGGGGCCACGGAGCTGTTGTCGTCGATGAGCCATTCGGTTGGCGTGGTGACGGTGCCGCAGCGCAGCGCCTTCGCGTTCCGTCACATCGAGTTCGTGCCCATCGACGGCCAGCGGGTGCTGGTCGTGCTGGTCTTCATGGACCACGAGGTGCAGAACCGGATCATCCAGGCCCGCCGGCCCTACACGCCGGAGGAACTGGAGCAGACCGCCAATTTCCTGAATCGCCACTACGCGGGCCGGACCTGGGCCGAGATCCGCGCCGCCCTGCTGGCCGAACTGAAGGCCACCCGGAGCGAGCTGGAGCGCATCCTCTCGGCCGCCGTCGAGCTTTCGGAGCAGGCGATGCCGGAGGCGCCGGAGGACATGCTGGTGGCGGGGCAGACCCGCCTGACGGGCAGCCCGGACATTGCCGACCTCGAG
>JAJTHD010000307.1 GCA_021297925.1 Lysobacteraceae bacterium | reverse complement strand
CGGCCGGCAGCGTCTGCAGCGTCGCCACCTTGCGGCCGGCGTGCTTGCCGGTGGCAATGCGGTAGGTGATCGAACGCATCCGCAGCGCGTCCATGGCGTCGTCGCCCGCAGCGCTTCCTTCCTGGCAGACAGCGCTGGCGCGGCCGACGCCCGCCTGATCGGCCAGCCAGTTCCCGATCACGCGCTGCACGATGGCCAGTACCGGGCCAATGACTTGTGGCTTGCTGGCCAACAGCCAGCGCAGGGGGAACGAAACGCTCAGCACCCACTGGCGAACCGGGCGCGCGCCGAACACGTCGTCCACCAGATGCCGCGCCGACTCGGCCATGCGGCGCGCACCGCAGCTCGGGTAGAACCCGCGCTGGTGCGGTGGTGAACTCGTACACACCGGGAGTCCGCTTGGGCAATCTCTCCACCGTCCTGCCGCGCTACGCCATCGAGGCCATCCGCGAAGCGCCGCCGGCTTTCGGCAAGCAGATCAAGGGCTTCGACATGTCCGATGCGCTGCTCACCGGTGTCGAGACCCGCACCTCATCGCCGGTCCGCCTCACGCGCGGCGACGACGGCCAAAGCCTCAACACGCGCGGCCTGTTCACTGCGGGCGAAGGCGCGGGCTATGCCGGCGGCATTCTTTCGGCCGGCGTCGATGGCATCCGCGCGGCGGAATGGGTGGCCGAGGCGATGATGGAAGCCGGCGCCGCGCTGCCGGCGTGACGCCCGTCACGGTGCGCAGGTCGATAGGCGATACGTTCGTCATCGGATCCGCATGTTCGTCATTTTCTCGTTTTCAATCTGAGTATTCCCAACATAGAGTGCAGTGACCCCTTGGATGGAGTGAACGCATGTTGACGACCTGGTCTGCGCCTTGGAAGGGTGAGCCGCGCGCCTTTCTGAGGTCCAGCGGCACCGTTCTGGCGTACTTCGTTGGCTTTGGTTTGGGCGGCCTTGTGTTCTTCGCCCTGTTCAACCACGTGCTCAAGCCCCTCGTTCCCGATGCATCGCCGTGGCTCAAGGAGTGGATCAACCTCCTTTCGACCGGCTGGATGTTCGGCGTTGCCCTCGCGGCCTTCCTTCTGGCTCGCGCCAAGCTCAGTGCGCCCGAACGGCGTGTCTCAATATGGCAAGCCACATCCGGGCGTCCCGCATGGGCTTGGGGCCTTGTATCGGCGGCCGCTTGGCTCATCATCACAATGACCGCTACGCTGGTGACGGACGGGCCCTCGGAGATGGGGGCGAGAGCCGCGGCCTACGGATTGATGGAGTGGACCGTACTGTTGGTCACGGCGCTGGCCTGCATCGGCGTGCAGGCCGCCAGCGAGGAGATCGTCTTTCGCGGATACCTCATGCCGCGCCTTGCCGTCCGCGTAGGGGCGGTCGCCGCCCTGCTCATTTCAACGGTGCTGTTCACCGCACTGCATACAAGCCCAGGTCTTTGGGGCGGGCTGGGCGTCGCGATGTTGGGGCTCTGCATGGGCGTCTCCGCGTGGCGCACGGGATCCTTGCTGCCCGCGATCGGTCTGCACGTCGTCAACAATGTGTTCTACTTCCTTTACGAACCGAACGGCACGAACGCTGATGTGACGTGGATAGACTTCGCACTGCTCGTCGTGGGCTTGCTCGTGTGGCTAGGCTGGGTAGAGATGTCGCATCGGCAGCGATCCGCCCTGGCCTCATCCCTGTCGAATTGAGTAGAGGGTGCTTGGGTGCGTGAGGTCACGGGCTCCGCTTGGCGTTGGGCCTTGGGCGTTTTCGTGGCATTGCTTGTGGGTGTGGCACTTATCAGCCCTTTTGGCGACCCGAACCTGCCAACTGGGCGCATCGCATTTATTGTCCCCGTGCTGTTTGGCCTCATGCTAGGGCCAGTGCTTAGCAGTTTTGCCGTCGTGGATCGATGGCCGCGGATCGGCCTAGCGCTGCCGACGATTCTTGTCCTGGTGGTGGGTTGGGCCTTGGTGCTCCGTCCCGTCATCGTATGGCTCGGCTTCCGGCAAAGCGTGATGCAGGACATCATCAATGTCGGGGCGGTGGTTGGCGTGATGCTGGCCATCCGCGGTGCATGGCGCGGAATCCGAGCCCGTCGGGCGCTCGAAGAGGCTGAAAGGCTTCGCGAGCTCGCCGAACAGCGCGCGTTCCAAGCACAGCTGTCCCCCCATGCCCTGCACAATCTGTTGAACACGCTTTATGCCGCCAGCCTCGCTTCGCCGGGACGTGTGCCCGAACTCGTCCTGGCGCTCTCTGGGATGATGCGGTATCTCGCGTTGAGCGCAGGAAGGGACCTTGTGACTGCGAGCGATGAGTGGGCATTCATGGAGGGATGTCGACGCTTCGCGTTGGAACGAAGCAGTCCGGATTCCCGGGTAGACATGGTGCTTGAGGGCGATGCGGACGAGGCTGTTCCGTCGCTTCTAATGGCTTCCCTGCTCGAGAACGCCCTGAAGAACGGGCGCGACACAGAAGGTCGGATTGACGTCGTCGTGCACTTGGCTATTGAGGTGTCGACGCTGCGCTTCCGCGTCGACAACGCCGTGCCATCGTCACCGTCCGCCGAGCCGGGCATGGGCTTGGGGCACTCGCTCGTCCGTCGTCGCTTGGCCCATCTCTATCCGGGCCGTCACCGCTTCGAAGCTGGCATGCGAGACGGACGGTATGTAGCCGAGCTGGATTTATGGTGACACCGGAAACTCTTCTTCCGATCCGGTATGCCAGTGTCGATGACGAGCCGCAGGCGCACGTCGCGCTGCGTGCGCTTCTCGCGGCGCACCCGGATTTTGTTGACGCGGGTCGATACGCCTCGAAAGCCTCTGCAGTGGCTGGTCTCGCTCGTCATCCTGTCGCCGTTCTCTTTCTCGATTTCGATCTCGCTGGCTCGACTGGATTTGAGCTGCTCGCCGGTCTCGATGACGTGCCGGTGACGGTACTTATCACTGCACATGCGGACTACGCGGTCGAAGCGTTCGAGCGTGGAGTTCGCGACTACCTGCTCAAGCCAGTCAGCGCCGATCGGCTTGCGCTGTGCCTTGATCGCTTGCGTTCGCTTCTCGTTGATCGTGCCACTCCACGGACGCCAAAGGCACTCGCCTTCTTCTGCGGGCGAGGCCACCGCCTCGTGCCTCCGGGCGATATCTTCGCGATCGATGCGGAGGGCAACTTCTGCTCGCTCTTGACTGCAAAGGAGCTGATTCTGGTTTCGGAAAGCATGAAGGCGCTGGAGTCGAGGTTGGCACTCTTCGGCTTCGTCAGGATCCATAAATGCCACATGGTGAACCGCCGCCACGTCGTCGCATTCGACGCCCATGAGGTCACATTGACGGGTGGGATCCACCGTCCGATTGGCCGGCTGTATCGCGATGCCGAGTTTTGAAACGACGCAAGAGGGCCCGCTATCGAGGCAGGGCCATTACTGCGAGGCGAGCTCTCCGCCTGAGGCTTCGGCACGAGATTCTCTTGCAGAACAAATACTGGCGTCGATTTTTTAGCTGGTTCTGCATCGTTCAACACGCTTTCTCGTCGTTCGTCATGCGGGCGTTGCTTCGAGCTCGAAGCCGACGAATCCTCGCGTCACCCCGCCCAAACCAGAGAGGCGGAGACCCGCGAGGTGATCCATATGAAAATCAAGTTGAACGCCCTCCAAGTCGAGAACCAACGTCCATTGAGACAACGCCTGCGCCTTGCCTTCACTTGGGCGGTTATCGTTTGCGCAGCTGCCCCATTTGCGCACGCCAAGGATCCAGAAGCCGAGCAGTCTGGCGACGTCGTTGTCCTGATGGCAGCCATTTCGGCAATGAAGGAGAAGGCTCTGACTCGTGAACGAGTGGATTGGGGCGAAGTCGAGCAAATCGGGCGAAGAAAGCTGGACGATGGGGAGTCGTTAGGTGATGTCCTGGCTTGGGCTGTTGAGCGATTGGGCGATGGTCACAGTCGAGTAATCACCGCGCAAGAAGCACGGATGTTCCTCGGCAAGCAGGATCATCGCGCCGAGCCCGCAGGTCCTAGCGCGATGCCCCCTCCGCTTGATCCCAGCGGTCGTCTGGCGATCACGTCGTCCGGTTGCCGCGTGGCCTACTTGCGTGTGCCCTACTTCTTGTCGGCGGATCCGCCGACGATGTCCACCTTTGCCGGCTCACTGGCCTCGCTCCAGCGGCGCCTTGAGGGAGAGGGGGCTCGGGCCGTGATCATCGACCTTCGGGGAAACGTCGGCGGCAACATGTGGCCCATGTTGGCCGGGCTATCGGGCGTGCTTGGCGACGGAAAACATGGCGAGATCTGGGCGCCTGACGGTTCGCGACAGGCTTGGGGCACTTCAATCGGGGCGGCGTGGGCCGGAGTACCCGAGAACGTTGTCATGGCCGATGAATCCTTCAAGGGGCCACAAGCAGCCCTCTGGCCAGCGGCAGTGCTTACCGATCAGCGCACTGCAAGCAGTGGCGAAGCCATCGCGATCAGCTTCAAGGGGCGCGCGAACACCCGGAGCTTTGGCGACGCAACGCGCGGTGCGTCTTCTGCCAATGAGATTGTGTCTCTGCCGGATGGTTCGATGATCGCGCTGACCACATCGCTGATGGTTGATCGCAACGGCAAGCGTTACGGCGGTCCGATTACTCCTGACGTGATTTTCAACCTTTCCACGCCCGAGCGAGGAGTGTCGCCTCCAATCGAAGATGGCAAGTCCGATCCGGTGTACGAGGCCTCGTTGCAATGGCTGGACGGTACCTGCACCGCCAAGAACTCTGGCATTGCCTACACGCTCCTCTGGGGCCTCAAGCGATCACCCGAAGGAGAGAATTCTTTGAATCCCTGGGTCGCCGTGGAGAAACCCCAGGGCGCTGTCGAGTTCAATGGGTGCGACGACTCCCGCCTCGATGAGTATTGCCTACTCGGCGGCGCCATCAAATGGAGTCGTCGAAACTCGCGAGGGGCACGCTGAGGGACGTGTGGTCAGGTCCTCCCGCGAACGCCGACGCCGTGGCGCAGCCCGTGGTGGTCGCCACGATGCCCATCAAGCTTCGTGCGATGTAGACAAAGGTACTCGCTTTTTCCTGCTGACGAGGCCATTGCCTCATTCTGCCCGACGGCATCGTCGCGGTTGAGGCGGAGGGCGACTTCTGCTTGCCAGTGACTGCCAAGGAGAATGGTCTCGTTCGAGAAAGCCCCGCCGTTTTGGCGGGGCTCCGGTTTCGCACCAGCCTCTTCCGGCAATTGTCAGAGCAGCGGCACCAGCAGCAGGGCGACGATGTTGATGATCTTGATGAGCGGGTTGATGGCCGGGCCGGCGGTGTCCTTGTAAGGGTCGCCGACGGTGTCGCCGGTTACGGCGGCCTTGTGGGCGTCAGAGCCCTTGCCGCCGTGGTGGCCTTCCTCGATGTACTTCTTGGCGTTATCCCAGGCGCCGCCGCCGGTGCACATCGAGATGGCCACGAACAGGCCGGTCACGATGGTGCCCATCAGCAGGCCGCCGAGCGCCGCCGGGCCGAGGATCACGCCCACGAGGATCGGGATGATCAGCGGCAGCATCGAAGGCACGATCATTTCGCGGATCGCCGACTTCGTCAGCAGGTCCACGGCCTTGTCGTACTGCGGCTTGCCGGTGCCTTCCATGATCCCCGGGATCTCGCGGAACTGGCGGCGCACTTCCTCCACCACCGCACCGGCCGCGCGGCCCACCGCCTGCATGGCGTAGGCGCCGAACAGGTAGGGGATCAGGCCGCCGATCAGCAGGCCGATCAGGACCTCGGGCTTGTCGATCGAGAAGTCGACGACGTCCTGGCCGAACTTCTCGTCCAGCTTGTGCGCGTAGTCGGCGAACAGCACCAGCGCGGCAAGGCCGGCCGAACCGATGGCGTAGCCCTTGGTGACGGCCTTCGTCGTGTTGCCCACGGCGTCGAGCGCGTCCGTCGTCTTACGGATCTCCTTGTCGAGGCCGCTCATCTCGGCGATGCCGCCGGCGTTGTCGGTGATCGGGCCGTAGGCGTCGAGCGCCACGATCACGCCCGCCATCGACAGCATTGACGTCGCGGCGACCGCGATGCCCATCAGGCCGGCCAGCGAGTAGCAGCACCAGATCGCCAGCGCGACCGCCAACACCGGGGCCGCCGTCGACTTCATCGACACGGCGAGGCCGGCGATGACGTTGGTGCCGTGGCCGGTCACCGAGGCGGCGGCGACGTCACGCACCGGCTTGTACTCGGTGGCGGTGTAGTACTCGGTGATCACCACCATCGCCGCGGTCAGCACCAGGCCGACGAGGGCGCAGAGGAAGATCTGCAGCGTGTTGACGGCGATCATCGCGTCGGTGACGAACCAGAAGCCGATGGCCGACAACAGGCCCGCGACGATCAGGCCCTTGTAGAGCGCCTTCATGATCTTGCCGTCGCTGCCCACCTTCACGAAGAAGGTGCCGATGATCGAGGCGATGATCGACACCGCGCCGAGCACCAGCGGGTACATCACGCCAGCGAAGCCGTAGGTGCTGAAGGTGATGCCGGCGATCAGCATCGCTGCCACGATCGTCACCGCGTAAGTCTCAAACAGGTCGGCGGCCATGCCGGCACAGTCGCCGACGTTGTCGCCCACGTTGTCGGCGATCACCGCCGGGTTGCGCGGATCGTCCTCCGGGATGCCGGCTTCGACCTTGCCCACGAGGTCGGCGCCGACGTCGGCGCCCTTGGTGAAGATGCCGCCGCCGAGGCGGGCGAAGATCGAGATCAGCGAGCTGCCGAAGGCGAGGCCGATCATCGGCTGCAGGGCCGCCTTGATCGCCGCTTCGTCATTCACCGCGCCGCCGACGAACCAGAAGTAGCCGGCCACGCCGAGCAGGCCGAGGCCCACGACCAGCAGGCCGGTGACCGCGCCGCCCTTGAAGCTGACGTTGAGCGCTTCGTTGAGGCCCTTGGTGGCCGCCTGCGTGGTGCGCACGTTGGCGCGCACCGAGACGAACATGCCGATGAAGCCGGCGAGGCCCGAGAGGATCGCGCCGATGGCAAACCCGATCGCCGTCGACCAGCCCAGCGCCGGCACGAAGCCGATCACCAGGAAGAGCACGACGCCGACGATGGCGATGGTGGTGTATTGCCGCCGCAGGTAGGCGCCGGCGCCTTCCTGGATGGCCGCGGCGATCTGCTGCATTCGTTCATTGCCGGCCGGCTGCGCGAGGATCCAGCGCGCCGACACGATTCCATAAAGGATGGCGACCACGGCACACGACAGTGCGATGGCGATTCCGTACTGCTCCAACATCCTGACCTCCCCAGACTTCGGACTTGAACCCAGACACGATGAGGCGGCCGGACGGCCGCCTTGGGTCGAGTATTGCCGATGGGGGAGCGGGGCGCCATGCCGCCGGGGGTGTCCATCGTGCGGCGACGCCGCACGGCAGCGAGGCTTTCATGCTGCGCTGCCGCATCACCAGCGAAGCCACCGCGTGGCGGTGGCTCGGGTCAGCGTGACGGTGGCGACCAGCGCCAGTCCGTACCAGACCAAGACGTACCCCGGTTGGTCGGCTTGGCAATGGAAGGCGTAGGCGAAGGCCCCGATGGCACCGGCCGCCCAGCCGACGGCGCGAGCCGCGCGGGCCGGCTCGGTCGGTGCGGCGCGACGCAGGGCCCACAGCATGGCCGCGGCCGGTAGCACGGAGAGCAGCGGCACCATCGTCAGGCAGACGAGGATCGTCGGCGAATGGAACAGCGCCAGGCGCTCGCCGGCGGGCGCCGAGACGACCGTCACCACGGTCGCGACCGCCAGCCAAAGCGGCGCGGCCCAACGCAGGCGCTCGGTGGACCGCAGCGGACGACCCGGCAGTCCCACGCGGTGGGCCGCGACGGTGGCCAGGGCCACCAGCAGGGCCAAGGCTCCGGCCTTCTGCCAGAACAGCGGCGCCGCGAGCGCATCGACCACGTCCGGACGCGGGCCAAGCACGGCCGCCATGAGGACGAAGGCGGCGAGCAGCCCGGCAAACGCGGCGAGGGCCGTATCGCGCAGGGGGCGGCCCTTCGGCAGGGCGTCGGGCTGGCGCGCCAACAGGGTGATGAGGTCGTCGGTCTTCATGGGGTGTCGCCTTCCGCGGCGAGGCGCTTGGCGAGCGCCTTCAAGCCGCGGTGGATACCGACCTTGACGGCGGAAACGGAAAGCCCGGTGGCGTGGGCCGCCTCCGCCACGGACCGGCCCTCGAGCTTCACGAGCTCGATCGGGCGGCGCTGCTTGTCGGGCAGGTGCGCGAGCAGCACGGCGAGGTCGGCGCCGGCCTGCGGCTCGCTGGCCTCCGAGCCATCGGCGAATTCCTGGGTCTCGGCCAGCAGGTCGAGGCTCGATTCACGGCCGGGCTGGCGGCGGCGCAGCAGGTCGACGAGCTTGTAGCGGGCGATGGCGTACAGCCAGGGCTCGAAGGGCTGGGCAGCGTCATAGGTGTGCGACTTCAGGTGTAGCGCCAGCAGGCACTCCTGCACCACGTCCTCGGTGTCGCCGAGCATGCCCGGCGCCATCCGCTGGAGTTTGGCGGCGGTGAAGCGCCGCAGCAGCACGGCGCATTCCCGCAGCGCCTGCGCGTAGCGCGCCCCGTCCCCGCCGCGGCCTGCGCAGAACAGCGTGCCGAGGGCGGAGGCGGTCGGTGGTGGCGGCGTCATCGCGAAGGGCAGGGTCAGGGCGGTCACGGGGGCGCCGGAGGGCGGGGCATGCCCCCGGTACGGCCCGGGATGGCCCGCGGTTACACCAGCGTGCGCCGGCGGAGGAAGGACTCGGCGAAGCGCGCCGCGACGGCAGGGCGGCCGAGGTGGTAGCCCTGCAGCACGGCGCATTGGCGTGCTGCGAGGTATTCGGCCTGGGCGGCCGTCTCCACGCCCTCCGCTACCACGGTCAGGCCGAAGTGCCGACCCATCGCGAGGATCGCATCGACGATGGCGGCGTCGTCGGCGTCGCTGCCGAGGTCGCGAACGAAGGTCTTGTCGATCTTCAGCCCGTCGGCCGGCAGGCGCTTGAGGTAGGCCATCGACGAGTACCCGGTACCGAAGTCGTCGATGAAGAAGCGAACACCCCTTCCGCGCAAGGTCTGCATGCGTTCGATCGCACTGTCGATATCGCCGAGCACCACGCCTTCGGTGATCTCGAGGACCAGCGCCGACGGCGGCACCTCGGCTTCATGGAGCGCGGCCATCAGCTGGTCCTCGAAGCCCTGCTGGCGGAACTGGCGCGGGCTGATGTTCACGCTGACGTACTGGTCCGGGCCCAGCAGGCCGTCGGTCCGCCAGGTCCGCACCTGTCGCAGCACCGCGCGGAGCACCCAGTCGCCGATCTGCACGATCAGGCCGGATTCCTCGCACAGCGGGATGAACTGTGCCGGCGACACCGGGCCGCGCTGCGGGTGGGTCCAGCGCACCAGGGCTTCGGCGCCGCAGAGGGTCCCGCGGATGTCGATCAAGGGCTGGTAGGCCACGTCGAGCGCGCCGTCCTCCAAGGCTTGGCGGAGGTCGCTTTCCAGTGCGTGGCGTTCCTCCATCGCCTTTAGAAGGTCATGCTGGAAGAAATGCACGATGTTCCGGCCTTCCGACTTGGCCTGGTACATGGCGGTGTCGGCGTGCTTGATAAGGTCTTCGGGGGTGCCGCCGCTTTCCGGGAAGACGGTCACGCCGATCGACGCGGAGAGGCGGAACACCTCCCCGCGGACGACGATGGGCTCGGCGACCGCCGCCCGCAGCTTCTCGGCGGCGATGCGGGCGTTCTGAACCACGCGCTCGCGCAGCTCGCCAAGCATCGGCAGCAGCGCCACGAACTCGTCGCCGCCGAGTCGTGCGACGAGGTCGATCTCGCGCAGGGACGACTTCAACCGGCGTGCCATTTCGATGAGCACGGCATCGCCGATGCTGTGGCCACGGGCGTCGTTGAGGGTCTTGAAGTGGTCGAGGTCGATGAACATCATCGCACCCATCGTGCCGCTCCGCTCGGCGACGGCCAGCTCGTGCGCGAGGCGCTGGTAGAGCAGCCGCCGGTTCGGAAGGTTGGTCAGCGCGTCGTGGTTCGCGAGGTGGTCCGCCGTCGCCTCGGCCCGGAGCCGCGCCGCGATGTCGGCCTGCAGCTCCGCGTTGGCGTCCTCCAGATCACGGTAGGCGCGGTGCAGGCTGGTCCGCATCACCTCGAGGGCGTCGATCACGCGGTCGATCTCGTCGCCCCGGCCGTGCCGGCGCCGGCGCACCCGGAAGCTCGCGCTCGGATCGCGCAGGTCGAACGCCGTCGCCGCCTTCGCCAAGGCCGACAGGTGTCGCGTGATGATCTGCCGGACGATCAGCAGCAGGGCCAGTCCGATCAGCAGGGTGATGCTTCCCTGTGTCAGCAGGATGTTCACCGCGCGATCACGAGCCACCTTCTGCATCGCCGCCTGGTCGAGCAGGATGCGCAGCGTGCCCAGCGGCGCATCCTCGCCATCGCGACGGTAGACCAGCGGCATCCGCTCGGCGCGAAGGCCGGGGCGGTCCGCCTCGCCCACGCGGGCTCGGACCGCGCCGTCGGCCCCGCCCTCGCCACGCTCGCGCACCTCGACCGCGGCGACGTAGGGGCGCTGGAGGATCCCGTCGAGCTGCAGCTTCAGTTGCGCATCGTCGTAGTTCCAGAGCGACAGTGCGATCGGGTCGAGGTTGGCGCGCCCGATGCGTTCGAGGTCGGCGTCCAGCTCCTTCACGTCCGCCCGGTAGTCGGCCAGGACCTCCGTGAGCGCGACGCCGAAGGTGATGGCCGTGCTGGCCACCAGCATCAGCGCGATGAGCCGGGCGCCCAGCCCCGAGGCAATCCCCCGGAGGCGGTCGAGCCGCCCCGCCCCCCTTACGCCCTGGGCCCCTCCCGCCATGCCCTCGCCCTCGCCGTCGGCACGCCTGATGTCCGCCAGCATAGCCGCGCCCGACGGACCCCGTCGCGGCCCGCCACGACGGGGTCCGCCACGACTCAGCGCGACCAGGCCGGCAGAGTCTTGGGCCGCAGGGGCAGGGTCGGGCGCACGAAGGCCGGGAGCCCGTCCTTGCCGTACGGCGGCGGTGCTTCGCCGCGGATCAGCGGCTCGAGGTAGGTGCGGCAGGCCTCGGTGATGCCGAAGCCGTCCTTGCGGATGAAGGCCTTCGGCATCGTCTTCTCGTGGTTCGCGATCTCCGAGAGCGGGTGCGGCACGAGCTTCCAGCGGTAGGGCTTGTCGCTGGTGCGCTGGATGGTCGGCATCACGCCGTTCTTGCCGGCCAGCGCCAGTTCGACCGCGGCCTTGCCGACCGCCATGGCGTGGGCGAGGTCGGTCTTGCTGGCGAGATGGCGCGCCGAGCGCTGCAGGTAGTCCGGCACCGTCCAGTGCACCTTCACGCCCAGCTTGTCCTTGCACAGGGCGGTCAGCATCGGGCCGACGCCGCCGAGCTGCGAGTGCCCGAAGGCGTCCTTGCCACCGGCCTCGGCGACGAAGCGGCCGTCGGCGTGGCGGATGCCTTCCGACACCACCACGACGCAATAGCCCACCTTCTTCACCACGGCCTGAACTTTGGCCAGGAAGGCGGCCTCGTCGAAGGCGTTTTCGGGGAACAGGATGATGTGTGGGGCCTGGTCCTCGCCGCGGCCCGCAAGGCCCGCGGCGGCGGCCAGCCAGCCGGCGTGGCGGCCCATCACCTCGTAGACGAAGACCTTGGTCGAGGTGTCGGCCATCGCGGCCACGTCGAGCGCGGCCTCGGCCACGGAGACCGCCGTGTACTTCGCGGCCGAGCCGAAGCCGGGGCAGCAGTCGGTCACCACGAGGTCGTTGTCGACCGTCTTCGGCACGCCGATGCAGGTGAGCGGGTAGCCGAGCTCGGTTGCGACCTTCGAGAGCTTCAGCGCGGTGTCGGCCGAGTCGTTGCCGCCGTTGTAGAGGAACCAGCGGATGTCGTGGGCGCGGAAGACGTCGATCAGGCGCTCGTACTGCGCGCGGTCCTGCTCGATGGATTTCAGCTTGAAACGGCAGCTGCCGAAGGCGCCGCCCGGGGTGTGTGCCAGCGCCTTGACCTCGCTGGCCTTGAGCGTGCGGGTGTCGTACAGCTCCTCGCGCAGGGCGCCGAGGATGCCGTTCTTCGCCCAGAGGGTCGGCACCTTGTGGGCGCGCGCGGTGGCGAGGACGGCACTG
>JAJTHD010000202.1 GCA_021297925.1 Lysobacteraceae bacterium | reverse complement strand
CCAAAGCTCATCGACCGGCAGCGCGCCGGCGATGTCCTGCAGATCGACGGGGGCCGAGGCTTTTTCGTTGCTGGAACGGAACCAGTCGCGGACCGTGGAGCATCCCGGCAGGACCAGGGCGGCCAGCAGGGCGACGACGAGGGTTTTTCGCATGATCAGGCCTCCGCGGCGCGCTGGGCCGTGCCGCCGGCATCGGCGAGCTTGAGTTCGAGCAGGCCCCGCAGCGGCGAGGCGGAATCGAGGGCGGTCAACGCCTTCTCGTAGGCGGCGCGGGCATCGTCGCGCTTGCCCTGGGCCGCAAGGGCGTCGCCTTCGATCTCGTGGCGAAGCACCTTGTACGCATCGATCGTCACCCCGGACAGGCGGGCGATCGCGGCGTCGTTGCGGCCGAGGATCACCTCCGCGCGGGCCGCCCGCAGCAACAGCATCTGGCGGAGACCGTCTTCGCGCGCGGACGGAAGCCCGGCCTCGATGGCCTTCAGTGCCTCGTCGGCCTGGCCCGCCTCGAGCCGCGACGCCGCGACGCGGAGCGCCGCCAAGGCGGGATAAGGGGTGTCGGCGTACTCGCGTCCCAGCGCAGTGACGATCGCGGACGCGGAATCGGCGTTGCCGGCGTCCTCGGCCTCGACGAAGCGCTCGAACTGCTTGGAGGCCTCGGTCCGGTGCGCGTCGGCACGCACCTGGTGGAACTGGAATCCTGCGATGGCCGCGAGGCCGAGGGCAATGCCGCCAAGGACGGACGCGCCGTTGTCACGGAGCCATTTGCGGACGCGTTCGCCCTGTTCGTATTCGTCGATCTGGTCGTTGGACATGGGCCATCATCGCGCATGGCGCGGAAATGCGGAGGGGATGCGCCGCCCGACGCGCGTCAGCGCGCGGCGGTTTTGATGACGCCGTCGGAGGATAGCGCAAAGCGGGCGACGTTCGCGGCGCGGACCGCGTCCAGGTTCACGCCCGAGCCATTGACGGCAACGGTGGTGCCTTCGACGTTCCCAATGGTCACGCGACCCACCTCGGCCACGGGCCATTCCCGGATCTCTCCCGAGCGCGCGAGCAGCTTCTCGATGACCCGTCCGTCCCGGCCGTAGATTTCGATCCAGCTGTCGGCACTGAAACGGAGTTGGAGCGCCGATGACGGCAACGGAAGAGGCGGTGCAAGGCCAGCGGCCACCGGCGTGGGCGGGGCATCGACCAGGGGCGACGGCAGGGCCGGTTGACCCGCCGGATGCGCGACGGCCGTCGAGGGCATACCAAGGACCGCGGGTACCGCCCCAGGCGAGGAGTCGCCGGCCGGTTCCAAGTCCACGGAAAGGGCCTCGGGCGCGGACGGGTTCGCGGCGACGGGATCGAGCGCGCGCTGCCCGGATCGGCCCGCGTCCGGCAGTTGCGTCACCAGCATGTAGAGCAGCGGGAGGACCAGCAGCGTGCCACCGGCATACGCCGCCTGGCGGGCGGAGAAATCGGCGACCCGGCCGAGCCGCGACTGCGCCACGTGCGAACGGAGCTCCGGGTCTCGGACCTGCTGGATCACGGTGTCGACATCGACCTCCACCCCGAGCCTGGAGGCGTACCGCCCCAACAGCGCCCGCGCATAGACCGGCGCACCCAAGCGGGTCCAGTCGCCGCGTTCCATGGCCTCGAACACCGACTGCGGCATCTTCAACTCGCGCCCGAGGGCGGCAACATCCAGACCTTGCGCCAAACGGGCCGACCGGAGCCGGCGGGCGATGGCGTCCTGCGATTCCTGAGTCATGGGTTCGACTCCCCGGGCGTCTTCGAATTCGGCGCCGCGCCTTCGGACACGGCGGTGGCCAACTGGGCGCGATACCGGCCGGCGGCACGGGCATCGCCCGCCCCCTCTTCGATCCGGATCGCGAGTTCGAGCTCGGAAGCCGCCAGCGGGCCCAGGGCCTCGCGGCGTTGCAGGAAGGCGCGCGCACCAAGCGCATCGCCCTGCTTCAACTTGGCGTGGGCCATGCCGACGAGTGACCGGGCATCGTTCGGTGCGAGGCCCAGTGCGGCGCGGAAATTCAACTCGGCGGTGGGCAGCAGGTCGGCCCGCAGGGCGCAATTGCCGGCATTCGAGAGGGCCTGCACCGGATTGCGGTACGCCGGGTCCTCGATGGCCTTGCCCAGCAGTGCCAGACCCTCGCGGGTCGCGCCTTGCCGGCACAGCCACGTGCCCCTCGCGTTCAGGGCGACGCCGTCCGCCGGACCGAGGGCAAGGGCCTTGGCGAGGGACTCGCCAGCCGCCTCCGTGCGCCCCATGGCCTCGAGCACTTGGCCTTCCGCCACGTGCGCGCGCACGCTGCGTGGGTCCGCGTCGCGGGCGATGCGAGCCTGCTCGAGGGCCTGCTCGAGCGCGCCGCGCTCGAGAAGCTCCTGCGCGGCGTTGATGGATCGCAAGGCGATCGGGTTGCCGCCGAGACCGTGCGTGGGTCGGGGCGACGTGGCGCACGCCGCGAGGAGCGTCGCGCAGGCGACGGCGGACAATACCCAGGCTGTGGCCTCAGGCCGCCGCACCGGGCGCTCCTTCGAGCTTCTTGCGAAACTCCGCTTGGCGGCGGGTCTTGTCCATCACTTGGCCCTTCAGCTGCCCGCAGGCCGCATCGATGTCGTCGCCGCGCGTGCGCCGGACCATGGTCAGGATGCCGCCATCGAGCAGCCTCTTCTGGAAGGCCCGGATCTCGGTCTCGCCGCTCCGCTCGAAGCGCGTACCCGGGAAAGGGTTGAACGGGATCAGGTTGACCTTCGCCGCATGGGCATACTGGGCGTCGCGACAGAAGCGGCGCATCAGCGCAACGAGCTCGCGCGCGTGCTCCGGCTGGTCGTTGACGCCCCGCATCAGGGTGTATTCGAACGTGATCGAGTCGATCTTGGTGTTGCGCAGGTAGCGCAGGCACGAGGCCATGAGCTCCTCGATCGGATACTTCTTGTTGAGCGGCACCAGTTCGGTGCGCAGCGCGTCGTTCGGCGCGTGCAGCGACACCGCCAGCGCCACGTCGGAGCGCTCCGCGAGGCGGTCGATCATCGGCACCATGCCCGCGGTGGACAGGGTGACGCGTTTGTTCGCGAGGCCGAAGCCGAGGTCGTCGCGCATCAGGCCCATCGCCGTGACGACGTTCTCGAAGTTGAGCAGGGGCTCGCCCATGCCCATCATCACCACGTTGGTGAGCTTGCGGTCCTTGTGCGGGACGTTGCCGAGGTGGCGCGCCGCGATGAAGACCTGCCCGATGATCTCGGCCGCGGACAGGTTGCGGTTGAAGCCCTGTGTCGCGGTCGAGCAGAACTGGCAGTTCAGGCCGCAGCCGACCTGGCTCGACACGCAGAGCGTGCCGCGCCCCTTGTCGGGAATGAACACCGTCTCGACGGCGTTGCCGGCGTCCATGCCCAGCAGCCACTTGTGCGTGCCGTCCATCGAGGGCTTGTCGAACATCACCTTCGGCGGCCGGGCCTCGCAGCGGTCTTCCAGCTTCGTGCGCAGGGCCTTGCCGAGGTCCGTCATGCCACCGAAGTCGGTGACATGGCGGTGGTACATCCACTTCATGACCTGATGGGCGCGGAAGCGCTTCTCGCCGAGCTCGCGCTCGAAGAAGTCCTCCATGCCCACGCGGTCGAGGTCGAGCAGGTTGACGCGCGCCGGCGCCGCCGGCGGGGCCGGCGGCAGGTTCACGACGGGGGCGTCGACCGCGGCCATGGCTCAGCGCGGGCAGAGCTCGGTGGCGCTGAAGAAGTAGGCGATCTCGATCGCCGCGTTCTCGGGGCTGTCCGAACCGTGCACGGCGTTGGCGTCGATCGACTGCGCGAAATCGGCGCGGATGGTGCCCGGCGCGGCGTCCTTCGGGTTGGTGGCGCCCATGAGATCACGGTTCTTGAGGACGGCGTTTTCGCCCTCCAGCACCTGGATCATCACCGGGCCCGAGATCATGAACTCGACCAGTGCGTTGAAGAACGGGCGCTCCTTGTGGACCGCGTAGAAGCCTTCGGCTTCTTTGCGCGAGAGGTGCTTCATCTTCGCGGCGACGATCTTCAGGCCGGCGTTCTCGAAACGCGCGTAGATCTGGCCGATCACGTTCTTCGCGACGGCGTCCGGTTTGATGATCGAGATGGTGCGCTCGTTAGCCATTCTGTAAACCTTTGTCAATAGGAAAACGGATAAGGAACAAAGTGTAGCGGGGATTTCTTCCCGCGGACAAGCGCTTACGGCACATTCCGGAGGTCCGCTATTCAACATTCGATTGATTCAATCAAACACTTGACTCCGGCCGCCGACAGGGGCACGCTCCAACAAGCGCTTGAAGGAGACTCGCATGGCCACCACCCACTTCAATACCAAGGAACGCATCCTCGGCGCCGCCGAGGAGCTGTTTGCCATCCACGGCTTCTCCGGGACCTCGCTCCGCCAGGTCACCAGCCGCGCCGACGTGAACATCGCCGCCGTCAACTACCACTTCGGCTCCAAGGAGAACCTCGTCAACGAGGTCTTCCGCCGCCGGATGGACGACATGAGCGAAAAGCGGCTGAAGCACCTCGTCGAGGCCCGCCAGGCCCACCCGGGCAACCTCGAGGCCGTGCTCCGCGCCTTCATCGAGCCGCCGCTGGCGCTCACGCTGGATCGCCAGCACGGCGGCGCGGCCTTCGTGCGCGTCCTGGCCCGCGCCTTCGCCGAGAAGAACGACGGGCTGCGCAAGTTCCTCTCGGACAACTACGGCCACGTGCTCCGCGAGTTCGCCAAGGCGATCGCCGAGTGCGTGCCGGGGCTCCCCAAAGAAGATCTCTACTGGCGCCTCGACTTCGTTGCCGGCGCCCTGACCTATGCCATGGCGGATTTCGGCCTGATCAAGCGCCCCGCCGGCACCAGCGAAAAGCAGCACTGCGAAAAGGCCGCCCAACAGCTGGTGCGGTTCGCCGCCGCCGGTCTCCGGGCTGGCTGAGGCCCGACCGGGCCACCCGGCCCCGGGTTGACCATACGGCGGCGTATCTTTAACGTACGGCGGCGTACGCTCCAGCGTTCCACCCGATTTTCCCGTTCTCCTCCCCACCGGAGTTCCTCATGTCCCAGCTTCGTATCCGCAAAGTGGCGGTGCTCGGCGCCGGCGTGATGGGCGCGCAGATCGCCGCCCACCTCGTCAACGCCGACGTCGACACCCTGCTCTTCGACCTTCCGGCCAAGGAAGGCGACAAGAACGGCATCGTCCAGAAGGCCATCGCCAACCTCGGCAAGCTCTCCCCGGCCCCGCTGGCCGCCAAGGGAAAGGCCGCCGCGATCATCCCGGCGAACTACGAGCAGCACCTCGCGCTCCTCGCCGACTGCGACCTCATCATCGAGGCGATCGCCGAGAAGATGGAGTGGAAGAAAGACCTGTACGAGAAGATCGCT
>JAJTHD010000179.1 GCA_021297925.1 Lysobacteraceae bacterium | reverse complement strand
CGCAGACCTGGCCGCTCTTCTGGTAGTCCTTCCAGCCGCTGCCAATCAGATAGCCCCGGGCGATCGCTTCGACCGGCAGGGGCTTCAGCGCCTTCGTCACCACTGCACGCTTGGCGTACAGCGCGGCATCGGTGCCGGGCGGCAGCACGCTGGCCACGTCGGTGCCGGTGAGGTGGTTGGGCATCAGGTGGGCGGTCTTGGCGAACCAGAAGTTCGAGATCTGGCAGAGCATCTCGCCTTTGCCGGGGATCGGGTCGGGCAGCACCACGTCGAAGGCCGAGAGCCGGTCGCTGGCCACCATCAGCAGGCGGCCACGGCCGTCCGGGCCCGGCGGCAGGTCGTAGACGTCGCGCACCTTGCCGCGGTGGCGCAGGGGCAGGGCGAGGTTCGAGGTGTGCAGGGTCGTCGACACGGCGGGCAGGGCGGAACGGGGAAGCCGCCATTGTAGCGGCCCACCTCACGGGCGCCGCGCTAGACTCCGCGCCCATGAGCCCGCGCCCCGTCCTCCTGCTTGTCGCCCTGCTGGGCGTGTCCACCGTGCTGGCCCAGACCAGCCCCCCCGCCGGCTCGCCCCGCCTGGCGGCCCGCCCTGCGCCGCCGCCCGTCGCCATGGCGAAGCCGGCCCAACTGGGCCTGTGCGTGGCCTGCCATGGGGAGAACGGCGTGGCGCGCCAACCGGGCACCCCCCACCTCGGCGGCCAGGACGAGGCCTATCTCGTCCTCAGCCTCAACGCCTATCGCGACGGCAGCCGCCGCGCCGCCGCCATGAACGCGATCAGCAACGCGCTGCAGCCGGACGACATCGAGGCCCTGGCGCGCTGGTACGCCTCGCAGCCGGGCTTCCGCCCGCCGGCAGAGCGTTGAGATGCGCTGGTACGGCACGATCCTCGGCTTCCTCGCGGGCTGGCTCCTCGTGCGCCACCCCGCTGGCGGCGTTTTGGGTGCGCTGATCGGGATGGCCTTCGACCGCGGCTGGTTCCGTCGCGGCGGTCCGGACCCCTACATGGTGCTCGACGTCGACCCCAGCGCCGACGACGAGACGATCCGCCGCGCCTGGCAGCGCCTGGTCTCGCAGTACCACCCCGACCGGCTCGCCGGTGCCGCCCCGGAGCTGCGCTCGCAGGCGGACAAGAAGCTGCGCGAGATCAACCGCGCCTACGACCTGATCCAGCGGCAGCGCCGTCGGCGCTGAAGCACCATCGCCTTGGAGCCCGCCATGCCCCCCTGCGTCATCGCCCCGTCCATCCTCTCGGCCGACTTCGCGCGCCTCGGCGACGAGGTCAACGCCGTGCTCAAGGCCGGCGCCGACTGGGTGCACTTCGACGTGATGGACAACCACTACGTGCCGAACCTGACCATCGGCCCGCTGGTCTGCGAAGCGCTTCGCAAGCACGGCATCACCGCGCCGATCGACGTGCACCTGATGGTGGAGCCGGTCGACCGCATCGTCCCGGACTTCGCCAAGGCCGGCGCGTCGGTCATCAGCTTCCATCCGGAAGCCAGCCGCCACGTCGACCGCACCATCCAGCTCATCAAGTCCCACGGCTGCCAGGCCGGCCTCGTGCTGAACCCGGCCACGCCGCTCGAGGTGCTCGACTACACGTTGGAGAATCTCGACCTCGTGCTGGTGATGAGTGTGAACCCCGGCTTCGGCGGACAGGGCTTCATCGATTCGGCGCTGCGCAAGATCGAGGCGATCCGCAAGCGCATCGATTCAAGCGGCAAGGCCGTCCGCCTCGAAGTGGACGGTGGCGTCAAGGCCGACAACATCGGCCGCATCGCTGCGGCGGGCGCCGACACCTTCGTCGCCGGCTCGGCCATCTTCAATGCGCCGGACTACGCCGACGTCATCGCGAAGATGCGTGCCGAAGTGGCCGCCGCCCGCAGCTGAGCCGCAACGGCGGGCGACTTCGACATCGCTGGGCGGGGTCGGCACGCGGCCAAGGAAGCGCGCGAAGGCCAGGTCGGCGTCTCGCGGCGGCTCGCCGTCATGCGCGCCACGGGGCAGCGAGGCCCCCGGGGGCAGTTCGATCTCGAGGCTCATCGGGGCTCCTTTCAGCGGGTGTCGGTGGCGCGCAGCACGAACAGGGCGGCGAAGCAAAGCCCGAGTCCGAGCCACAGGGCGCCGCGCTCGGCGCGGAATCGGGGTGAGGCGGTGACGCGATGCTCGCGACCCATCGGGGCGCGGCGGAAACTCGATGTGGGCATGGGGGCATCCTCCGTGGCTTGCATTGCATCCGTTCGATCTGTCGGCGTGCCGCCGAGGCGCGGCGGCTTTCGGACGGGTGGTGGCAAATCGCGGGCAGCGGCTTCCGGCCCCGGGAAGCGCCGCTAGACTGGCCGCCATGACCCACGCCATCGCCATCGTCGAAGACGAACCCGCCATCCGCGACAACTACGCCGAAGCCCTGCGCAAGCACGGTTTCGCGGTGTCGGCCTACGCCTCGCGCCCCGAGGCCCGCGCCGCGTTCGCCGCCAAGCTGCCCGACCTCGTGATGATCGACGTCGGCCTCGGCGATGAACTGGAAGGCGGCTACGACCTCTGCCGCGAGCTTCGCGCGCGCTCGGCCAGCCTGCCGATCCTGTTCCTCACCGCGCGCGATTCGGAGCTCGACGTGATCTCCGGCCTGCGCCTCGGCGCCGACGACTACCTGAGCAAGGGCGTCTCGCTGCCGCACATCACCGCGCGCATCCATGCGCTGCTGCGCCGTGTCGAAGCGCTGCGCGCGCCGGCCACGCGCGATTCGGTGATCGTCCTGCGAGGCTTGAAGCTCGAGTTCGAACGCATGCAGGTGAGCTGGAACGGCGAGACCGTGCCGCTCACCGTCACCGAGTTCTGGATCGTGCACGCGCTGGTGCGCCACCCGGGCCACGTGAAGAACCGCGAGCAGTTGATGCGCGAGGCACAGGTCGTTGTCGATGACGCCACGGTGACCTCGCACATCAAGCGCATCCGCCGGAAGTTCCAGGCCATCG
>JAJTHD010000048.1 GCA_021297925.1 Lysobacteraceae bacterium | reverse complement strand
GTCGACCGCATCGACTTCGACATCGCCCCCGGGCGCATCGTCGGCCTGATCGGCCCGAACGGCTCGGGCAAGACCACCACGCTAAAGGCCATACTCGGCCTGATCGACATCGAAGGCGACATGAAGGTGCTCGGCCTCGACCCGCGCACGCAGCGCGACGAGTTGATGAAGGACGTGTGCTTCATCGCCGACGTCGCCGTGCTGCCGCGCTGGATCAGCGTCGCGCAGGCCATCGACTTCGTCGCCGGCGTGCACCCGCGCTTCAACCGGGAGAAGTGCCAAGCCTTCCTTGCCCACACCAAGCTCGACCCGAAGATGAAGGTCAAGGCGATGTCCAAGGGCATGATCGTGCAGCTGCACCTCGCCCTGGTCATGGCCATCGACGCCAAGCTGCTGGTGCTGGACGAGCCGACGCTCGGCCTCGACATCCTCTACCGCAAGCAGTTCTACAAGGACCTGCTGGAGCGCTACTTCGACGAGGAGAAGACGATTATCGTCACCACCCACCAGGTGGAAGAGATCGAGCACATCCTCACCGACCTCGTCTTCATCCGCGACGGCAAGCTGGTGCTGCAGGCCACGATGGACGACGTGGGCGAGCGCTTCCATGAAGTGATGGTCGGCAGCGACAAAGCCGAGGCCGCCCGGGCGCTGAATCCGATCGACGAGCGCAGTGTGTTCGGCAAGATCGTCTTCCTGTTTGACGGCCAGCCCCGTGACCGCCTCGCCGAGCTCGGCGAACTCCGAACCCCGGGCATCGCCGACCTGTTCGTCGCCACGATGAAGGGAACCTACGCATGAACACCTTCGCCACCCTGCTCAAGCGGGAATTCTGGGAACACAAGGGCGGGATGCTGTGGGCGCCCGTGGTGGTCGGCGGCATCATGGGCCTGTTCGCCGCGGGCAGCATGCTGTTCGGCGCGACGATGGCACGCGGGAACATGGTCAACGTCAACGGCCTGAGGGTGAGCAGCCTCGGCGACGCGATCCCCGCCGACAAGTTCGGCGAGGTGGGCGCGGCGATGAGCTTCTCCTACCTGCCGGCGCTGCTGCCCTTCCTGGCCATCCTCACGTTCGTCGTCCTGTTCTACAGCCTCGGCTCGCTGTACGACGACCGGCGGGACCGCAGCGTGCTGTTCTGGAAGTCGATGCCGGTGTCGGAGACCCAGTCGGTGCTGGCCAAGCTCACCTCGATCCTGGTGGTGGCGCCGACGCTGTCGCTCGTCTTGGGCGTCGTATTCGGATTCGGCTTCGTGATGATGACGCTCGTGACCGCCGCGATCCTCGGCGCGAACCTGTTCGGCGCCACGCTCATGAGCAGCTCGCTGTACACGATGCCCATCGGCATCCTGTCGATGGTGCCGGTCTACGCGGTGTGGGCCCTGCCGTCGGTGGCGTGGTTCATGCTGGTCTCTGCCTGGGCCAAGCGTGCGCCCTTCCTTTGGGCCGTCGGCGTCCCGGTGCTGGCCGGCGTCATCCTGAGCTGGGCCGAAGCGATGTCCAAGGCCGGCTTGCCACACGAGTGGTTCTGGGAGCACGTCGTCGGCCGCCTGTTCGGCAGCATCGTCCCGGGGCTGTTCTTCCTGTACGGCGACACCGCGGCACTGGAGCAGCAGACGCGCTTGATCGACGCGAATGGTCCGCAGGCGTTCGAGCTGGGCCAGTGGGTGCTGGTCGGCTACCAGACGCTGGCCACCCCCACCGTGTGGATCGGCGTCGTGCTCGGCATCGCCATGATCGCGACCGCCATCCGCCTGCGCCGCTGGCGCGAAGACGCCTGAAGCCCTCCGGTGCCCGGCACACGCCGAGCACCCCGCCCCCTAATCGGAGCCCCCACGATGTCCTCCCTGAACACCCGCACCCTGCTGCGCCCCGTGCTGCTCGCAATGGCCTTCGGCCTGGCCTTCCCCTCCATGGCCGCCGACCGTTGCGAGCACTCCCGCTCCGAAACGCCCGCGCTTGATCTCACCGGCATCAGCCGCGTCATCGTCGAGATCGGCGCGGACGAACTCACGGTCACGCCGGGGGCGCCCGCTTTGTCCATCAAGCACTGCGTCTCGACGGCCGAGCGCTTGGCGGAGAGCCGCATGACGGTGGAACGTCGCGGCGAAACCCTGCACATCGCCAGCCGAGACAGCTCGATCAAGATCTACGGTCTGTTCGGCACCGATGTCTACACCTGGCGCGAGATCAGCCTTGCGCTGCCGGCCGACCTGCCGATCTCCCTTACCGTCGGTTCGGGCGACGCAACCCTGACGGGCCTTTCCCGCATTGGTGTCGACGTGGGCTCGGGCGACGTGGACTTGCGCCAGGTCGGGCGCGTCGAGGGCAACGTCGGCTCCGGCGACCTCGTCGTCGATGGCGCCACCGCGGTCTCGGTGGATGTCGGCTCGGGCGATGCCGTGCTCAAGCGCGTGCAGGGTGACGTGCGCGCCAGCGTCGGTTCCGGCGACGTCGACATGCTCGATGTCGGCCCGATCGCCTCGATGTCCGCCGGCAGCGGCTCGATCAGCGTCGACGGCGTGCGCGGCGATGCCCGCATCGCCTCCGTCGGCTCCGGCGACATCGCCCTGCGCGGCGTTCGCGGCGCCGTGCGCATCGGCAGCGTCGGTTCCGGCGATGTCGACATCGAGAACATCGATGGCGACGTGGTCGTCGCCGACCGCGACACCCTGGAGAACATCGACACGCGTGACATCCGGGGCCGCCTCGTCATCGGCGGCTGACCTTTCGACCCCCATTCCGAGGAATCCCCATGCGCCTCTCGCGGCTGTCCTCCCTCGCCCTCGCCCTGACCCTCGCGTTCACCGCAACGGCTTGCAGCGAGCAGGCCCGCAGCACCGCCCAGCAGATCGCCGACGAGACCCGCCAGGGCATCGCTGAAGCGACCGCCGCGGGCGGCGCCGTCGACAAGGCCTTGGCCGAAGCCCGCCGCAAGCTGCACGAGGAGAACCTGTCGTTGCACGTGCAGGGTGGCGGCCCGAAGGCCGAACTGACCCCGCAGGGCGACCTGCTGATCAACGGCACGGCCGTGCCCTTCACCGCCGAGCAGCGTGAAGCCACCCTCGCCTACCGGAAGGAAGTGTTGGCCGTCGCCGACGCGGGCATAGCCATCGGGAAACAGGGCACCGCGATCGGCGGCGAAGCGGCCGCCCTCGCGATCGAGAGCGTTTTCGGCGGCAAGCCCGGTGCGGCGGAGTCCCGCATCGAGGCCGGGACCAAGAAGATCGAGGCCGCCGCGCTCGCGCTGTGCGACCAGGTCAAGGGCCTGAAAGCCGCGCAGGAGCGCCTGACCGCGCTGGTGCCGGAGTTCGCGCCTTACGCCAAGAGCATCGAGGTCGACGCGGACTGCAAGTCGGGCTCGGACGACACCGCCGCCGAGCCTGCCGCACCCGCGGAAGACGAGGCCGAAGCCACCGTCAGTTCCTGACGATGGCGCTCTCCGTCGAGGGCTGGCGTCTGAGGCTGGCCGCGGTGGCGGTGGGCCTCGTGGCCTTGCACCTCGGCGGGGAGTGGTCGCAAGGCGGCATCGCCAGCCACCACTTCCTCGCCGATCCATCGGTGCCGGCGATTTCGAACGCATGGGGCCTGCTGTGGTTGCCCTTGCTGGCGGTGCTCTACGCCCCGTCGATCCGTCGTCGGGCGATCGGCACGGGGCTTCGCCCGCGCTGGCGACCGGGCATCACCGCCGGGCTGGTCGGCGGACTCACGGCAGGGTTCGCGCTCGCGGCCTTCGTGATCGTCGGCCCTGACATCGATGGCACGTGGATCCTCGGCAGCCTGCTGACCCTGTCGCTGGCCTTTCCCGTCTGGCGAGGGGAGACGGTGCTGGGCTTTCTCACCGGGGCGATGGTGGCCGTCGGCGCGATGCTGCCCTCGATCTTCGCCTTCGCGTTCGCCGCGATCTCGTTCGCCGTGCACCGGGGGCTCGTGCCCGGCCTGACGCACCTCTGGAAGCGCGCTTCAGGCCGCTGACGGCGGAGCGAGGCTCAGCGCACCACGTGCCACTGGGTCTGCCGGCCGGCGAGGTAGATCACCCGCTCGCCGTCGAACAGGGCGCCCTGCTCCAGCTTGATCCGCACCCACTGGCCGCCCCACTCGGGCACGGCCTGCGCGATGTTGCCCTCGATGGCGTAGACGGTGTTCGCATGCAGCGGCCACTCGCCGGTGTCGGCGTTCAAGCCGGGGTTGTCCCACATCCCGATGCTCGGCCCCGGTGCATGGCCGAAAAAGCCGAGCGGGTGCGTGTAGGTGTTGCTGGTGATGCCGGCCTTCGCTACGGCCCCGCGGGTGCGTTGCAGGATGTCGTTGCCCGTGCGGCCGGCGACGAACTGCGCGGTGAGCAGGTCCTGCCAGCGGTTGCCGGTGGCCAGCGCGCGGACGAGGCCCTCGGGCACACCGGTCTCGCCAGCCTTGGGCACGTAAGCCATCTCCTGCGTGTCGGTGCAGAGCTTGAGGTAGCAGATGCCCACGTCGGTGTGCAGCACGTCGCCGGGGCGGATCACCCCGCTATCGCCGCAGAAGGGGTTCTCCGCGTCACAGGCGAGGCCGGGCCTTTGGAGGTTCACGTAGGGCATGAACCAGATCGGCAGGCCCATGGATTCGAAACGCTCGCGGAGGTACCACGCCACATCGTCCGTGGTGGTGACGCCCGGCGTGATCACCCGCGCGCTGAAGGCCTCGGCGATGACGCCGCGGGCGATGCCCATGATGTGCGGGTAGACCTCGAGCTCGCCGGCCGAACGCGTTTCCAGCCAGCGGATGACAAGGTTTTCCGCGGGCACCAGACGGTCTTCGAAGCCCGCCGGCAGCACCTCGCGCAGGCGCTTCTCGAGCCCGGCGGTCAGGCCGTCGGCCACCGGCCAGTCGCGCGAGACGTTGATGCCGATGCGCTTCGGGTCCTTCGCCGCGATCAGCTCGCCGAGCGCCTTCCACTGCGCGTCGAGGTCGCCACCCGACCAGGCCGCCTCGTAGGGCGGGCCAAGCGGATAGGTGTTGACCGAAAGGCGATCCACCGTGCCGTCGCGCTGGCGATGGAACACCAGCATCGTCGTGCGCCGCGCCGCGAAGCTGGGCTGCGGCACGAGCGTGAAATACACGGGGTCTTCGGCGTACTCGCGGTTCAAAACGAGCCACATATCCAATCCGGCCTCGGCCATCAACTTCGGCAACAGGGTCTCGATGCGCTCGGTGAGCATCCGGTTCTCTGGCGCGATGCGGTCGCGCGGCGCCAATACTGCGAAGTCGTCAGCGGAGTCGATCACGCGGCCCTGTGCGGGAGTAGCCGTCGAGGACGCGGCGGCGGACAGCGTCG
>JAJTHD010000256.1 GCA_021297925.1 Lysobacteraceae bacterium | reverse complement strand
CCACGACCAGCAGCGCATAGCTGCGGGCGTCCTTGAGGTACTCGTAAAGCAGTTCGCGAGGCCAATCGCCGAAGTCGTAGTCGGCGCCCTGCAAGGCATACACCGCCTCGCGCATCGCCACCATGCCGCCCACGTGCAGCAAGCAGTAGGCAACCGACAGGCCCGCGTGACAAAAGAGATGGTGACGCAGTTCGCCCCAGCGCAGCGGCCAGCGCGCCTCGGCCCAGCCGACCAGCGCGACGAGCATGAGTGAGGACAGCGCGTTCGTTCCCTGCCAGGTGGGGATTTCCCACGGATCCGTGTCGATGCCGAGCCGCGCGTACTCCATCTGCATCGTGCGCGTCTCGAACCAGCCCGACAGCATGTAGACCACGCTCCACGCCAGCGCCGCAACGAGGAGAGGGCGGCGGTGGAGGGCGAGCAGCCAGCGCTCGAACAGCGGGACGGGAGGCATCGGCGCAGTCTAGTGGGGGCCCTGCGCGTGGTGGCGGCGGCTCGTCCCCGGAGGACCGCCATTCGTCCCTTCGCCGGTGCTTTCGAACGACTGGACACCGATTTCGTGCGTGTGTTGGAAGTCGCGATCGAGGCCCTGACGGCGCGCAGCGTCATCCGCATCGGCGTGAGAGCTCGCAGGCGCTATTCGCCCGGCATCCGGAGGTTCTTATGTCTTGCAAACAAGAACCAAAATGCGGTCCCGGCTTCAGCGCCACTGGCTGCGCCATCGGCCACCTGAACTGTTCGTTCCTTGGGGGCAAGGTACTCGCTGCGTCCGCTGTGCGGCGGAGCGTCACTTGACGACGCACGACAACGTGTCGTAATGTCCACGACAGTCTGTCGTACCCGACGTCTAACATGCATCTTCGGAGAACTCCTGGAATGCCGACCGCTGCCCTCGCCAACGCCGAACTGTCGGTCATGGAACTGCTCTGGGACCACGGTGCCATGACCGCGCGCCAGGTCCAAGACAAGCTCTACGGCGCCTCCGACCGCTCGCAGCATGGAACCGTGCAGCGTTTGCTGCAGCGCCTTGTGGATAAGGATCTCGTGAGGCGTGAGCAAGCGGCGCACGCGAACACCTTCTCCGCTTGCATATCGCGGGCGGAGTATGCAGGTGGGCAACTCAAGACGCTGGCCGAGCGCCTGACCGGCGGCTCGATCGCGCCGCTACTTTCACACCTGATCGACCAGAAGCGCCTGAGCCGCGACGAGCTGCGCCGCCTCCGTGATCTCCTTGACGGGGGAAAGCCATGACCCTGACCGCCCTCGAGTATGCGCTTGGGAATTCGCTGCTGGCCTTGCCGCTCGTGGCGCTCGCCTGGGCGATCGGGCGAACCCGGCGACACCCAACGGTCGCGCACTTCGCCTGGCTGCTCGTCATGATTCGGCTCGTCATGCCGCCGGTCGTTTCGGTGCCGTGGTTGTCGATCCAGGTACCGGTGTCGGGCGTGACCCTGGCCGATCCGGCTGTTCCGCGCGCCGCTGCATCTTCGGCTCTCGAATCCCGCGGCTCCGAGCGACCGATGGGATCGGTCGACAGCTTCACGATTCGCACCGCGGATTCAAGCGAGCCCGTCGTACGTGCATCGGCGGACCTGTCCTTCGAGCCACGGGTCGCGGGTCTCGTGCTGGCAGACGGATGGACGGCACTCGGGCTCCTCTGGCTTGGCGGAACAGCGCTCATCGTCGCTGTTTCGGCGGCGCGGCTCATGCGTTTTCAACGCATGCTACGCGCCAACTGCTCACCCGCTGATCCGCGGGTCCGTGAGCTGGCGGAAAGGGCCGCAGCCGACCTCGGCATTCGGCTTCGTGGCGAGATCGTGGTGATCCTCGCCAGTTGCACGCCGTTCGTCTGGAGCTGCTTCGGGCGCCCACGTATCGTGCTGCCCGCGCAGATCGTCGCCCAGATGTCAGATGACGAGCTGCGCATCGTCTTGACGCATGAACTTGCCCATGTGCGTCGCTGCGACCATCTCGTCCGCTGGCTCGACTGGGCTGTCGTCGCGTGGCTCTGGTGGAACCCGCTGGCATGGATTGCGCGCGGCGGCCTCAGAAAGAATGAGGAACTCGCCTGCGATGCGCTCGTCCTTCGCGCGCAGGGGGCTGCTGCGCGTGACTACGGCCTCTGCCTCGTCTCGGTGGCGGAATCGATCATGACCCCGGCGTTCCGCGCGCCGGTGCAAACGTGCACGATGGGCGAAGGCGGATCGCTCGAAGAAAGGATCCGGCTCATCATGTCCGACAACCCTCGAACCAAGCCCTCCGTGACCCTGCGATCGCTCACCATCGTCGCTGCCGGCGCGTCCATGCTGTTCGGCGTCACCTGCATCGGATCGCATCAGGCGGTCCTCGCCGCAACTCCGAGCGAGCCGCCAACCACACCAGCGACGACACCGACCGTGCCCGCGTCCTACGAGGCTGACCACTTGAGCCGAACGCTCGAAGCCACCATCGAGGACGCGAGATCACTGCATGTGCAGTCGAAGTTCGGATCGATCACGATCGTGCGGGATGAGTCCGCCAAGGGCATTCAAGTGACGGCGTCGATCAGGTCGGACGATGTCTGGGTGGAGAGGACTTTCCCGGGGCGGACGACGATCGAGCGGTTGGATCCCAGCCAGCGGCTCTCCTCGGAGCAGCTCAAGTGGTTGATCGACAGCGCAAGGCTCGTCGCCGAGAAGGATTCGAGTGGACGGGCATTCGTGCGTGTCGAGCTTCCAATGGCCCAAGGTCTGCGTCATCTGCCCTCGGTCGATATCATGATTCGTACCGCGGCGCTCGCTGAAGTGCATGCCGAATCGATGAGCGGCGATGTCGCGACGATCGGCGATCTCGGCAAGGTGCAAGTGACCACGAGCAGCGGCAACATCGATTTCTCCGGTGTCGTGGGCTCGTTACAAGCCGAGACGGCAAATGGCAACATCGCGATCTCGCTTGCAGAAGGCGCAGCCGGAACAGTCGATGCGGACTGCGCGAGTGGCCATGTTTTGCTCGAGGTTCCCGCGACCTGGAATGGTGAGGTGAGCGCATCGACGGTCGTTGGCACGATGGTCGTGAGGGACATCGACGGAACGACGACCCTCGGCCCGGTGGGCACAGACTTCAAGGGCAAGGTTGGCTCGGGCAAGGGTGCGGTCGCCACGCTTGACGTCACCAATGGTTCGATCGAGGTGCGAAAGCGCTGAGCCGTCGAACGTGTGTGATCTCAAGACCAAGACAACCACGGAGCCATGCCATGTCACGACTCGCGCAAAGTGTGCCCCGCATCCTCGGCACCATCCTTCTTCTCTGCGCCACCATTGCCGTTTCAGCCACAGCTGCACAGCCGCCCGACGACCGCATTCCCGTGCGAACCGCAGACGATCTGCCTCGGCACACCTACAAGGTGCAGGGCAAGTCGCTTGACATCCTGCGCGATCGCGAGACCATGAATCGGCTCGTCGATGCGGTGCTCGCCGACTCGCTCGCGGATCTGCGGGAGTACCGCATCGAGGATCCCGCAACACTGATAGCGTACTACGACCGTATCGCGCTGGCCTACGACTACAAGGGCGACTTCAAGCAGGCGATCGCGTTCGGCGACAAGGCGAAAGCGCTGAAGACCAAGGAGGCGGACCGGGCCGTCAGCGGCATCACACGCAAGGCACGGTTCGCGGCGCGACTGGCGGCGGGCGATGACGAAGCCGCCTACCTCGCCCGCTTCCGCGAGGAGTATCGCGCGATCGTCGCCGGCCTGCCCTTCGAACTCGTGAAGGACGACCTCGTCGTCCGCCGGAACCAGGGGCGATTGTTGACGAGGGAGATGGTGGAAGCCAGCTACATCGCCGGGATCGATCCCGAGATCGAGGCGGCGAAGGGTGACATCCCCGCCCACCTCGCCGAAACTCTCCTTGAGGCCTACATCACGCTCGACGTGGCACTGCCGCTGGTGCAGATAATGGGGGAGGTCTGTGGGGAGTTGATCGACGCGCATGCCGCGACGCTGCCTGCTGAGGATCGCTGGACGCCGCGCCTCGTGACGCTTGACGCCGCAGCCAAGGCCACGCCAGTCGTGGTGGGCATCTGGGACTCCGGTGTCGACACCTCGCTCTATCCCGAAAACCTCTGGACCAATCCGCGCGAGCAGGCCAACGGCATCGACGATGACGGCAACGGCTTCGTGGACGACGTGCACGGCATCGCGTTCGGTCTGGACCGCCGCCCGGCGGTGGGGCCGCTCTCCTCGCTTGCCGGCCTGCAGGGAGGCAACAAGGCACAGCTGATGGAATTCACCGTCGCACAGGAGGAGCGTTCGGCGGGCGTGCTGAACGAGAGGGTCAAGGCCTTCGAGACCTTCTTGCGCAATCTGAAGGCGGAGAATCGACGGACCTTCATCGACGACTTGGCCCTGGTCGGCCAGCACGCGCACGGCACGCACGTGGCGGGCGTCGCGATCGCCGGCAACCCGTTTGCGCGGATCGTGCATGTCAGCGAGCTGTGGCCATGGAAGGACATCCCGGACGAGGCGCCCACGGTCGAGTTCGGCAGGCGTTGGGGCGACTCGCAGAGGCAGGCCGTGGCGTACCTGAAGCGCAGCGGCGCACGCGTGGTGAACATGAGCTGGCGCGTCCCTCGCCGCGGTTTCGAGGCGCAACTTGCGGCCAAGGGCGTCGGCGCCTCACCCGCCGAGCGCGCCGAAATAGCACGCAGGATCTTCGCCGAGATCCGCACCGGACTCGAGGAAGCGATCCGCAGTGCACCCGACATCCTGTTCGTCGCAGGTGCCGGCAACGAGGACAACGACGTGGACTTCGCCGAGTACATCCCGGCGGGCCTTCGCCTTCCGAACCTGATCACGGTGGGTGCCGTCAATGCGCAGGATCGCTTCACCGACTTCACCTCCACCGGCACGGCCGTGCAGCTCTACGCGAACGGGTACCGCATCCGCAGCCTTCTGCCGGGTGGCCACCCGGTCGAGTTCAGCGGCACTTCGATGGCGGCGCCGCAGGTGACCAACCTCGCCGCCAAGATCCTGGCCTTGCGACCCGCGTTCACCCCGGCCCAGGTCGTAGCGACCATGCGCCAGCACGCCGAGCCCGTGCCCGGACAGGATGGTCGCTTCATCATCAGCCCAAAGAGGACGATCGAAGCGCTGCAGCGCGAGCCCTGAGGCGGAAGCAAGCGCTCGATGCATGATCATCGCGATGCCTGTCCCGGAAGCGGCCGCCTGCAGTCAGCTGTTTCACCCTCGCCGCGTGCGGGCGTCGCGTTCGCGTGGTTGCGGAGGTTGATGAAGGCGCTCCTGTCCCTGGATTCGTGATGATGCTGCTGCGCCGCCAAGTCTGAAGAACAGGAACCCGTTCCAGTGGTTGCCCGTGATGGCCTTCCCCACCGGGCTCAGTGAGTGGTAGCGATGCCCGCCGAGCAGCAAGACCTCGCCGGTGACGGTCACGCGTTAGTCGCGTCTGCCGTAGTGCCGCACGAGTACGGTGCTGGGCGGCCGGATTCGAGGGTCGCGCAGTCGCGTAATGCGGGCGGAGTTTCAAGGGCACCCTCTGGTGGACACGGAAGCGGGACGACCGGTATCAAGGTCTGGAGGTAGAGCACCCACCCCCTCGCAGGTGAGGTACTTCGCCAATGCCTAGGCCATCGCAAGCGCCGGTGGCCGACAGCACTAGACCACGCTCCACGCCAGCGCAGCAACGAGGAGAGGGCGGCGGTGGAGGGCAAGCAGCCAGCGCTCGAACAGCGGGACGGGAGGCATCGGCGCAGTCTAGTGGGGGCCCTGCGCGTGGTGGTGGCGGCGGCTCGTCCCCGGAGGACCGCCATTCGTCCCGTCGTCGACGCGTGCCGTGCTGGTGCTCCCCGGATTCCGGCGTTCCGTCACCGCACCCGTCCGGGCCGCGGGGGCATCACCCACGCTGGTGCCTCCCCTCGGAGAAGCCCATGCCCGCCGCCCACCGCCGCCACGACATCGACGCGCTCCGCGTGCTCGCCTTCGGCCTGCTGGTGCTCTACCACGTGGGCCTCGTCTACGTGGCGGACTGGGACTACCACATCAAGTCCGCGCACCAGACCGCCTGGCTGGAGGTGCCGATGACGCTGCTCAACCGCTGGCGCATGCCCCTGCTGTTCCTCCTGTCGGGCATCGCCCTTGGCCTGGCGCGGCCGTGGTCGACGCCGTGGCGCGCCATCGGCCAGCGCAGTCGCCGCCTGCTGCTGCCGCTGCTGGTCGGGATGCTGCTGGTGGTGCCAGTCCAGCCCTACATCGAAGCCCTGCGCGGCAGCCATGTGCCGCCGGGCTACTTCGACTTCCTGGGCCTCTACTTCGGCGGCCACCCGTGGCCCGAGGACGCCTTCGGCGGCTGGGCCTACGGCATCACCTGGAACCACCTGTGGTTCCTGCCCTACGCGTGGCTCTACGGTGCGCTCGCCTTGGCCGTGGCCTTCGTCTGGCGCTCCCGGGCCGGCCATGCCGCCATCGCGGCCGTCCATCGCGCGCCGCTGCCCGTGCTCTGGCTCGGGCTCGCGCTGCCCGCGGCCTTGGCGATGAACCTGTTGGCCGACGCCTGGCCCGACCGGAAGGACTTCTTCCCGGATCTCTACAACCATTCCCACTACGGCGCCGTCTTCCTGTTCGGCCTGCTGCTCGGTTCGGGCGATGGGGTCTGGGAAACCCTCCGGCGCGCGCGTTGGTGGAGCCTCGGGGCTTCGGTGGTGCTCGCGCTGGCCTACTTCCCTTGGCTGTTCGCGGTGGACGATCGCCTGCCGCCTTGGGAGGTCTGGAGCTTGCGCAGCCTGCGCGCCGCTTACATGGCGGCGGTCCTGCTGGCCTTGCTGGGTTGGGCGCGCCACGCCCTCGACCGGCCGTGGCCCGGCCTCGCCTACGCCAACGAGGCCGTGCTGCCGTGGTACGTGTTCCACCAGAGCCTGATCGTGCCGCTTGCATGGTGGGCGGGACAGCGAGGGCTCGGGCCGCTGGCGGACGTCGCGGTGGTGCTCGGCGGAACCGTGCTGGGCTGCCTCCTGCTCCACGAGTTCGCGGTCCGCCGCTGGGCCCCGATGCGCTGGCTGTTCGGCCTGCCGGTTCGGCGCGACGGTCGGAGGGACGCGTTGGCCGGGTAGCTTCAAATGCCCGATCGTGGTGCGATACTGCAGACATGCCCGCCGACCTCGCTGCCTTCGACCGCCTCGCCACGCCGCTGTTCTGGCTGGATGCGGAAGGCCGAATCCTGGCCACGAATCCGGCCTTCGCGAGCTGGCTGGGCGTCAGCGCACGCCGTCTGGTCGGCCTCGGCCTCGCTGAACTCGACGGCGGCGAGCGCATTGCTTCGGCGCTGCCGCGGGTGCCGCACGACGAGCAGGCGCTGCGCCTGCAGCGCGTGGGCCTCGGCTTCGGTGGCCTGACGGCGCGCTTCGCCGACGTCTGGTGCGTGCGCGAAGAGGGGGGCGTGCGCGTCGAACTGCACCCGGTCGAGGAGTTCCCCGGCGAAGATCCGGTCACCGCGCTGCCGCAGGCGCTGAGCGCCTCGCTGCGGGGGCTGGCGCACGAACTGCGCAATCCGCTCGCGGGCCTGAAAGGCGCGGCGCAGCTGCTCTCGCGCCGCACGGGCGACGCCGACAGCCGCGAGCTGGTGTCCCTCATCGCCAGCGAAGTCGAGCGCCT
>JAJTHD010000248.1 GCA_021297925.1 Lysobacteraceae bacterium | reverse complement strand
GTTCCAGCCGGCGCCGCGGAAGACGCCTTCCAGCTCCTGGATGATCTTGCCGTTGCCGCGCACCGGGCCGTCGAGGCGCTGCAGGTTGCAGTTGATGACGAACACGAGGTTGTCGAGGCCCTCGCGGCCGGCCAGCGAGATCGCGCCGAGGCTCTCGGGCTCGTCGCACTCGCCGTCGCCCATGAAACACCACACCTTGCGGTCGCTCACCGGCATCAGGCCGCGGGCCTCGAGGTACTTCCAGAAGCGCGCCTGGTAGATCGCGGCGATGGGGCCGAGGCCCATCGAGACGGTGGGCGTCTGCCAGAAGTCCGGCATCAGCCACGGGTGCGGGTAGCTCGAGATGCCCTTGCCGTCGACTTCCATGCGGAAGTGGTTGAGCTGGTCTTCCGTCAGGCGGTCTTCGAGGAAGGCGCGGGCGTAGACGCCCGGCGAGCTGTGGCCCTGGATGAACAGCAGGTCACCCGGATGCTGGTCGTTCGGCGCACGCCAGAAGTGGTTGAAGCCGACGTCGTAGAGCGTGGCGGCGGAGGCGAAGCTGGCGATGTGGCCGCCGAGCTCCCCGGGCTTGCGGTTGGCGCGCACCACCATGGCCAGCGCGTTCCAGCGGATCAGCGAACGCAGGCGCCACTCCATCTGCGCATCACCCGGCATCTTCGCCTCGAGGTGCGGCGGGATGGTGTTGATGTACTCCGTTGTCGGCGCGAACGGGAGATGCGCGCCGGCGCGGCGGGTCAGTTCGACCATCCGCTCCAGCAGGTGGTGGGCGCGCTCGGGGCCGTCCGCGTCGATGACCGCCTTGATCGACTCCAGCCATTCCTGGGTCTCGGTGGGGTCGATATCGTTCGCCAGGACGTCCTGCAGCCAGTTCATGCTCGTTCCTCCCGCGGCCCTGCGCGGCTGTCGATCAGGCGCGCCGGCGGCCGGCGCGGATTAGAGCCGGAATTCTAGCAGCGGGCCGCGGGGAAGCCGCGGCTGCATACGAATACGGCGGCGCATCGATGCGCCGCTCCCACGTCAACGCACGACGAGCACGGGGACGCGGCAGGCAGCAAGCACCTTGCTGACGGTCGAGCCGAGGAGCATGCCTGCGAGCACGCCGTGGCCGTGCGATCCCATGACCACGAGGTCGTAGCCGCCCTGCGCCGCCTCGTCGGCGATGATCGCCCCCGGATGGCCCACCTTCAGCACTTCACGCGCCCCGCGACCGGCGGACGCGAGGCGCTCCCTCGCCGCCCGGAGGGCTTCGTCGTGCTCGTGCGCATGCTGCGCGGCCACGATCTCGGCGCCGACCGCCGCCGCCGCGCGGGGGGGCAGGGGCTGCGACACATGGATGAGGACCAGCTCGGCCGCGCCGAACATCGCCGGCTGGGCGAGGACGTACTCGAGGGCCTTGGCGCCGAAGGTGCTGCCATCGACGGCGATCAGGACGTTCACGGGAGTCTCCGAGGGTGGAATACGCGGCGCAGTCTAGCCCGGCGTGGACGGCTCTGATTGCGGCAGGTCAAGCCAGCACCGTGGCACCAGCAGCTTCAGCGCGCGCTCCGCGCTCTTTCGCCGGAGGCCCCGCTGGCGCATGCCGGCGAGGATGGGGCCGATCCACTGCAGGCGCGGCCGGTCGAGCAGCGCCTCCCGGGCCTCGGCTTCAAGCCGGTACATCGCGACGATGTCGACGGCGTCGCGTCGCGCCGCCTCGCCGAGCCCGGCACCGACCGACCGCATCGCGCCCTCGAGGTCGTCGGCCACCGCACGGTACATCGCCACCGTGCGGCGGTAGCGGCGAGCCCGGGCGTCGCGACCGTCGTCGCGGGCAAACAGCCACTGGCCCAGGCTCTCGGGGCTGCGGCGATAGCGCACCAGCGGCCGGGGCAGGTTGACGCCCCCGCCGAGCAGGGCACCGCGGAGGCTGAGCACGTTGTCCTCGACATGGCCGGCGAGGGGGCCGAAGCGGTCGACGACCTCGCGGCGGAAGGCGATCGTGGCGCCGAGCAAGGTGCTCATGCGTCCGCTGGCCACGAAGTCGGCAAGGCCGAACCGCGCGGGCAGGCGAGAGCGGCCGGCCTCCTCCGGACGACCGTCGCCGAAAGCCGTCCACGCCGAGCCGGCAACGAAAGCGCCCGCGTCAGCATCGAAGGCCGAGAGCAGGGCGGCGACGCGACCGGGCTCGCTGACGTCGTCGGCGGCCATCACGACGATCACCTCGCCACGGGCTTCCGAGATCAGGCGGTTCAGGTGGGCGGTGAGCCCGAGATTGGTGGGCTGGCGCAGCAGTCGCACCTCGTGGGGGGCTCCCATCGGCGGCCGACCGGCAAGGAAGGCCCGGGCCCGCTCGAATCCACCGTCCGGCGAAGCATCGTCGGAGACGAGGATCTCGCAGGGCACCGTCTGGGCCAGCGCCCCCTCGAGGGCTTCGACGATCGTCGCCTCGGCCTTCCATGCCAGCATCAGGATGCTGGCGCGGGGAACGGACGAGCTCGCGGCCATCTCGGGGTCAGCCGGCGCGTTCGGCGCGGATCTGGGCATCCACCGCCGCGACCGCGGTCATGTTGACGATGCGGCGGATGGTCGCGGAGGGCGTGAGCACGTGCGCGGCCTTGCCGAGACCCATCAGGATCGGCCCGAGGCCAACGCCGTCGGTCATCGCCCGGGTCAGGTTGTAGGCGGCGTTCGCGGCGTCGATGTTGGCGAAGACCAGCAGGTTGGCGCGGCCCTTGAGGCGCGAGTCCGGGAAGACCCGTTCGCGCAGTTCCTCGTTCATCGCGAGGTCGGCGTGCATCTCGCCCTCGACCTCGAGTTTGGGCTCGCGCGCATGCAGCAGGGCGAGCGCATCGCGGAGTTTTTGCGCGCTCGGGGCCTCGGAGCTGCCGAAGTTGGAGTGCCCGACCAGCGCCACCTTGGGCGTGACGCCGAACAGGCGAAGGCGGAACGCCGCCTGCTGGACGCAATCGGCGATCTGCTCGGCGCTGGGCTCCACCTGCACGTGGGTGTCGGCGAAGAAGAACACGCCCTTGTCGTTCAGTACCGCCGAGAGCGCCGACAGCCCCTTGCTACCGGCGTCGAGGCCGAGGACCTCGCGCACGTAGCGCAGCTTGCGCGCGTAGCGGCCGACGATGCCGCAGAGCATGGCGTCGGCCTCGCCGCGGCGAACCATCAGCGCGGCAATCACGGTGTCGCGGCCACGCACGATGGCTTTCGCGGCCGAGGGCGTGACGCCCTTGCGCTGCATGATCTGGTGGTAGAGCTGCCAGTACTCGTTGAAGCGGGGGTCATCGTCGATGTTGGTGATGCTGATATCGACGCCCGGGCGGATGCGGAGGCCCAAGCGCTGGATGCGGCGTTCGATCACCGCCGGACGGCCGACGAGGATCGGATGCGCGAGGCCTTCGTCCACCACGGTCTGCACGGCGCGCAGCACGTTCTCCTCTTCGCCTTCGGCATAGACCACGCGCTGGCGGTTGACGCGGGCGCGATCGAACACCGGCTTCATCATCAGGCCGGTGCGGAAGACCCACTGGCTCAAGCGGTCACGGTAGTGCGCGATGTCGACCGGACGGGTGGCGACGCCCGAGCGCATCGCCGCCTCGGCAACGGCCGGGGCCAGCGAGACGAGCAGGCGCGGGTCGAAGGGCCGCGGGATCAGCGATTCGGCGCCGAACTGCAGCGGCTCGCCGCCGTAGGCGCTGCCGAGGTCGGTGGCCTCGCGACGGGCCAGTTCGGCGATGGCGATGACGCAGGCGCGCTTCATCTCCTCGTTGATCGTCGTGGCGCCGACGTCGAGCGCGCCGCGGAAGATGTACGGGAAGCAGAGCGCGTTGTTGACCTGGTTCGGGTAGTCGCTGCGGCCGGTGGCGATGATCGCGTCGGGGCGCACGGCCTTGGCGTCGGTGGGGTGGATCTCTGGGTTGGGATTGGCCAGCGCGAAGATGATCGGTCGCGGCGCCATCGTCGCGACCATCTCGGGCTTGAGCACGCCGCCCGCCGAGAGGCCGAGGAAGACGTCGGCGCCGTTGACGATCTCGGCGAGGCTGCGGAACGGCGTCTCGCGGGCGTAGCGGACCGTGCCCTCGTTGAGGTCGGTGCGGCCGGTGTGCAGCACGCCGTCCTTGTCGACCACGAGGATGTTCTCGCGGCGCATGCCGAGTGCGATCAGCGTGTCGAGGCAGGCGATGCCGGCCGCGCCGGCACCGCTGACCGCCAGTTTCACCTCGTGGATCGGCTTGCCGACGACGTGCAGCGCATTGGTG
>JAJTHD010000216.1 GCA_021297925.1 Lysobacteraceae bacterium | reverse complement strand
CGTTCAGCCACACCGCGAGCCTCAACGGCGCGCGGGCCGTCGACTTCAAGCACCTGCCGCCGACGCTGGGCCTGCAGTACTACTTCGGCGCCCCGGAAGCGTCGGTGCGGCCGTTCGTCGGCGCCGGCCTGAACTACACCATCGTCTACGACGAGAAGGAGCGCGGCCCGGTCGCCGGGACGCAGGTCAGCCTCGACAACAGCTGGGGCCTTGCGGCGCAGGCCGGCCTGAAGTTCAAGACCAGCGACCGCTGGGACATGGTGGCCGACGTGCGTTGGATCGACATCGATTCCGACGCGCGACTCAACGGCGCCCGCATCGGCACCGCGACGGTCGACCCGCTGGTGGTCAGCGTGATGCTCGGGTACAACTTCTGACCCATGGGCCCGACGACCGCCGCCGCCGCGCCATCGCCCGACGAGCGCTGGCGCGAGGCGGTGGACCGCATCCTCGACCACGCGGGCGCCCGCGTGGTCGTGGCCGCGCCGCTGGGGCTGGGCAAGCCGCACGGCCTGCTCAACGCCCTGTACCGGCGGTGCCGCGACGACCCCACCCGTGAGCTCGTCCTGCTGAGCGCGCTGTCGCTCGCGCGGCCCGCGGCGAAGGCGGGCCTCGAGCGCCGCTTCCTCGCCCCCTTCGTCGAACGGCACTTCGGGCCGGACTTCGAGGACCCGCAGTGGTTCCTCGACCAGCGCCGCGATGCGCTGCCTCCGAACATCACCGTCGAGGAGTTCTACCTGCCCTCCGGCGCCCTGCTGGGCTCCCGGCAGGCCCAGCAGCACTACGCCTCGCTGAACTACTCCCACGCGGCGCGCGGCATCGCGGGGCGGCGGTGCAACGTCGTGGTGCAGAAGGTCGCAAGGGGCCCCGACGGCCGGCTGGCGCTGTCGAGCAATCCCGACGTCAGCTTCGACGTGCTCGACCGCCTCGCCGCGGAGGGCGCGCCGCGCCCGCTGACGGTCGCGGAAGTCGACCCCGGCCTGCCCTACATCGGCTTGGGGGCCGGCGTCGAGCCCGGCTTCTTCGACGTGGTCGTGGACCATCCGGACGCCCCGCCGCTGTTCGGCGTGCCGCGACAGCCGGTGTCGCTGGCGGAATTCGCGATCGGCCTGTACGCCAGCACCCTCGTGAAGGACGGCGGCACGCTGCAGATCGGCATCGGCGCGCTGTCCGACGCCCTCGCGCACGCGCTGGTCCTTCGCCATACCCGCAACGACGACTACCGACGCATCGTCGGCGCCCTCTGGCCCGATGCCGTCGACAGTGCGCTGGTGCGGGACCATGGCGGTCTCGGCCCGTTCACGCGCGGCCTGTTCGGCTGCAGCGAAATGGTCATGGACGGCTTCCGGCACCTCGCCCTGCACGGGGTGCTGCGCCGGCGCGTGGTGCCCGACCTCGAAGCGCAGCGGCGCCTCGACGATGGCCAGGCCACCGCCGACGACATCGCGCGGGCCGATCGGGAGGGCGAGGTGCTGCACGGGGGCTTCTTCCTGGGCAGCCCCGAGCTCTACGCGTGGCTGCGCGACCCCGGCCCGCTCGCCGGGCGGATCCGCATGACGCGGATCTCGACGATCAACCGCCTCGGGCTCGAGGACGCCCCCCTGCACGTGGCCCAGCGCCGCCACGCCCGCTTCGTGAACACCACGATGATGCAGACCCTGCTCGGGGCGGCCGTCTCGGACGGCCTCGAGGACGGTCGCGTGGTGTCCGGGGTCGGCGGCCAGCACGACTTCGTCGTGCAGGCGCACGCCCTCCCCGACGCACGCTCCATCCTGCTCTTCCGCGCGGTACGGGACGACGGCACCCGTGTATCGAGCTGCCTGCTCGGGCACTACGGCCATACGACGATCCCGCGCCACCTTCGCGATCTCGCGATCAGCGAGTACGGCATCGCCGACCTCCGCGACCGCGGCGACGCCGACTGCATCCGCGCGATGCTGGCCATCGGCGACGCGCGGTTCTCACCGGGCCTGGCCGCCGGGGCGGTCGCCGCGGGCAAGCTCGACCACGCGGACCCGGCATCGTGGGCGCGCAACACGCCCGCGGCGATCGAGGCGGCGCTGGCGCCGTTCCGTCGCGAGGGCCTGCTGCCCGAGTACCCGCTGGGCAGCGACTTCACCCCGGTGGAACAGGATCTCGTGCGCGGCCTCGGCCGGCTGAAGCGCGACACCGCCACGCGCGCCGGCAAGGCCCGCACCCTGTGGGCAGCGCTGTGGCTCGACGAGTCACGGGCCGAGCCCCGGGAAGACGCCGCCATCGCCCGCATGGGCTACGACGGCCGCGAGGCGTGGCGCGAAGCGCTGGAGCGCAAGCTGCTGCGCGCCGCGCTGCGCGCGACGGCCCCCTGATGGGACCACGGCGCCCGAAGGCGCCGTGTCGCGATGCAGCGCGCGGCTCGTCATGCGCTCAGGTGCGGCTGTCCTGGCGGACATCCTTGGCGCGGAAGTCCACGGGCACGAGGACTTCGCCCGCCACGGGTTGGCCGTCGACATGCTTGGGATTGAAGCGCCACTGTTGCGCAGTGGTCCGTGCCGACTCGTCGAGCGCCGGATTTCCCGAGGACTCTTCGACCCGCACCTCGATGGCGCGACCGGACGAATCGACGGCGATGCGCAAGAGCACGCGGCCTTCGACGCCTTCTTTCGAGAGACCTGCGGGATAGGGCGGTACTCGGGCTGCCACCGCCGTCCCCTCGCCCGCCTCGACCTGGACTTCCGCCTTCACACCTCGGAATCCCGTCGGCGATTCCTCACCGATCTGGATCACGCCACCGTCGGCGCCGATCACCAAGCGCGGCTGCGCCACCGCTTCGGTGCCGCGGATGATCGTGGTCTGCACATCGAATCGTCCCTCCGGCAGGGGCGTCGCAGATGAACGCAGCGTCCAGGACTCACCGGCTTGCTCGAAACGGACCTCGACAGGAACGCCGGGACGGTCGGCGAGCAGGAATGGCCCGAGCATTTCGCCGCCGTCAATGGTCAGTGTCCACGTCTGGCGCACGACGCCTTCGGCCGGTGCGCTCGCCTCGCGGGCCAAGGCCGCCCAGACAACGCTGGACGCCAGAAGGGTCAAGAGGGTGATCATCGCGAGGCCCACGCGTTGGCGGGCCATGGAACGGGGGGGCAACTGCAGCATGGCGAGGCGCTCCTTGAGTGGATGGGAAAAGCCCCAGGCCGTCGCGACCGGGGGGAGACGAAGGCCCGCAGCGCCGGCCAGCGCGCGGGCGTAGGTGGCGGAATCCGCCGGTCTGCTGGCGATCACATCGGCGTCGCAGGCGAGCTCCTGATCGTGGCGGAAGCGAACCGCCGCCCAATGGACCAGCGGGTGGAACCACAGCAGGGCGCGAAGCGCCTCGGCCAGCATCTGCGCGTGCAGATCCCCGCGCGCCACGTGACGGCGCTCGTGTTCGAGCACCAGTGCACGTTCGTTTTCCGAGAAGCGGACGTCGAAGTCCGCCGGCAACACGACCACGGCGCGCGGCCAGCCGACCGCGGCGGGCAAGGAGGGATCGGAGGCGCCGTAAGCCGTGCCATTGTCGGCGTGGTGAAGCGCGCCGATGTGGCTTCGCCAGCGCCATTGCGCCACCACGCGCATCGACAACCACAGCACCAGTCCGATCGACCACGCCCCGAGGATCACCCCAGCCACGTCCATCGGCGCGGCCGCTACGACCAACCCCGCCGTCGGCATCGGCGCCTGCAGGGGCATGACCGGCACGGGTACGCCAGTACCCTGTGGGGCGACACGACTGAAGGCCGAGGCGAGCATCAGGGCAGGCACCAGCGTCCACACCGCGTAGGCGGCATTCGCCCCGAACGCGTGACGCATCGGACGGCGAAGGAGGAGCACGATGGCGAGCGCGAGCGTCGCCGCCAACGTCAACCGGACCAGCAGCGCGAGCACCTCAGGGCTTGCCATCGAGCTTCTCGAGGAGGGCGCGAAGCTCGGCGATGTCCTTTCGGGTCAGGGCCTTCTGCTCGCCGAAATGCGCCACCAGCGGCGCCACACGACCTCCGAACAGGCGGTCCAGAAAACCGCGGCTGGTCTGCGTCAGCCATGCTTCGCGCGTGAGTACCGGCGAGTAGCGGTAGCGGCGTCCCTCCGCTTCCGCCGAGATCGCGCCCTTCTTCAGCAGCCGGTTCAGCAACGTTTTGATGGTGGCCTCCTGCCACGCTTGCTCGCCGGACAAGGCCGCGACGACCTCGTCGGCGCCCAGCGGACTGCGCTGCCACAGCACTTCCATGACGGTGGATTCCGCGTCGCTGATGCTCATTCGTTTACGACCGTAATCATGGCTTTAGATTACGACTGTAAACGAATCTGTCAAGCCCCGGAAACCAGCACGGCGCCCGAAGGCGCCGTGTCGTAAATCCCTGCTCGCTTGGAATCGAAGCCGCGGGCGGCCGCGAGGAACGCCGGCCGTCAGCGCAGGGCTTTCGCCGCCGCGACGACGTTCTCGACCGTGAAGCCGAAATGCTTCATCAGCGTGTCGCCCGGCGCCGACTCACCGAAGCGGTCGATGCCGATCACCGCGCCATCAAGGCCGGCGATCGCGCGCCAGTGCTCGGTGCTGCCGGCTTCGACCACCACGCGCTTGCGGCACCACGACGGCAGCACGCCCTCGCGGTATTCCAGCGGCTGGCGCTTGAAGGCTTCGAAGCAGGGCATCGAAACGACGCGTGCCTGGATGCCTTCGTCGGCCAGCTTCACCGCGGCGAGGCGGGCGAGCTCCAGCTCCGAGCCGGTGCCGACGAGGATGACGTCGAACTTGGCCGAGGCCGGATCGCTGAGCACGTAGCCGCCGCGGGCGATGTCGGCCACCTGCTCAGGCCCGCGCTGCTGGTGCGCGAGGTTCTGGCGCGAGAACACGAGGCTCGAGGGGCCGTCGGCGCGCTGCAGCGCGCAGGCCCACGACACTGCCGATTCCACGGCATCGCCCGGGCGCCACACGTCGTGGTTCGGGATCAGGCGCAGCGAGGCGAGGTGCTCGATCGGCTGGTGCGTCGGGCCGTCCTCGCCAAGGCCGATCGAATCGTGCGTGTAGACATGGATCGACCGCACCGGCAGCAGGGCGCTCATGCGCACGGCGTTGCGGGCGTAGTCCGAGAACACGAGGAAGGTCGCGTCGAAGGGGATGAAGCCGCCATGCAGCGCCAGGCCGGAACCAATGGCCGTCATGCCGAACTCGCGCACGCCGTAGTGCACGTAGCGGGCGTCGGCGTCGGTCGTGGTGACGGCCTTCTGGCCCTTCCAGGTGGTGAGGTTCGAATGCGCGAGGTCGGCCGAGCCGCCCACCAGCTCGGGCAGGCGCGGCGCGAAGGCCTCGATGGCCATCTGCGAGGCCTTGCGCGAGGCCACGACCGGTCCTTCGGCCTGGGGGACGAACAGCGCCGCGATGCGCACCGTCTGGCCGTTCACGCGACCGTCGTAGAACATCCGGTGGCCGGGCGGCACGATGCGCGGTGGG
>JAJTHD010000003.1 GCA_021297925.1 Lysobacteraceae bacterium | reverse complement strand
GGGGCCGAGGTCGATCGCCCTGCCCTCCCATTCCAGCGCGGTGCGGCCGAGCACCTCCTGCGCGACGTCGCGGATCACGCCCTCGGTGAGGTCCATGATCTCGGTGTACGTGGCGTAGGCCTCGTAGAGCTCGAGCATCGTGAACTCGGGGTTGTGCCGCGTGGACACGCCCTCGTTGCGGAAATTGCGATTGATCTCGTAGACGCGCTCGAAGCCGCCGACGACGAGGCGCTTGAGGTACAGCTCGGGCGCGACGCGCAGGTAGAGGTCGAGGTCGAGCGCGTTGTGGTGCGTCACGAAGGGCCGCGCTGTGGCACCGCCGGGAATGTAATGCATCATCGGCGTCTCGACCTCGAGGAAGCGCCGCGCGTCGAGCCAGCGGCGCATCGCGCCGATGATCCGCGAGCGCAGCACGAAGACCTCGCGCGACTCCTCGCTGACGATGGTGTCGACGTAGCGCATGCGGTAGCGCTGCTCGACGTCGGCGAGGCCGTGGAACTTGTCCGGGAGCGGACGCAGCGCCTTCGTGAGCAGGCGGATGGCGGCCACCTTCACCGACAGCTCGCCGGTGCGCGTGCGGGTGAGGCCGCCCTCGACCGCGACGATGTCGCCGATGTCCCAGCCCTTGAAGGCGTCGTAGCTCTCGCCGAGGTCAGCGCCGACGAGGTAAAGCTGGAGGCGGCCGCTCATGTCCTGCAACTGCGCGAACGCGGCCTTGCCCATCACGCGTTTGGCCAACAGGCGGCCGGCGATGCGCACGTGGCGACCCGCGCCCTCGAGGGCCTCGGCGGTCCACTGGTCCTTGTCGGCGAACTCGGCCTGCAGGTCGCCCGCGTAATGCTCGCGCTTGGCGTCGTTCGGGAAGGCCACGCCCTGCCCGCGCAGCGCCGTCAGTTTCGCGCGCCGCTCGGCGATGAGCTTGTTCTCATCCTGGGCGGTATCGGCGGCGAGCGTCGGCGGGGCGTTGGTCTGGTCGGACATGGGAGCGTCGGGAGAAAAGAAGGGAAGGCAGGGCGAAGGCGAAGCGGCAGCGAAGTTGCAAACGAAGGGGCGATGCGGTCAGGCCGCATCGCTCCGTTTGGCGCCGACTTCGAGGCCGGCCTTCAGGCTGGCCTCGACGAACTCGTCGAGGTCGCCGTCGAGCACCTTCTGTGTGTCGCTGCGCTCGATGCCGGTGCGCAGGTCCTTGATGCGGCTCTGGTCCAGCACGTAGTTGCGGATCTGGCTGCCCCAGCCGATGTCGGACTTCGTCGCTTCGACGGCGTCCTTCTCGGCATTGCGCTTCTGCATCTCGAGCTCGTAGAGCTTCGCGGCGAGCATCTTCATCGCGGTGTCGCGGTTCTGGTGCTGACTGCGGCCGTTCTGGCAGGCCACGACGATGCCGGTGGGCACGTGCGTGATGCGCACCGCCGATTCGGTCTTGTTGACGTGCTGGCCGCCGGCGCCCGAGGAGCGATAGACGTCGGTCTTGAGGTCGGCCGGGTTGATCGTGATGTCGATGTTGTCGTCGACTTCCGGCGAGACGAACACCGAGGTGAAGCTCGTGTGCCGGCGGTTGTCGGAGTCGAACGGCGACTTGCGCACGAGGCGGTGCACGCCCGTCTCGGTCTTGAGCCAGCCGTAGGCGTAGTCGCCTTCGATGCGCACCGTCGCCGACTTGATGCCGGCCACGTCGCCGCCGCTGACTTCCATCAGCTCGGTCTTCCAGCCGCGCGATTCGCACCAGCGCAGGTACATGCGCAGCAGCATCTCCGCCCAGTCCTGCGCTTCGGTGCCGCCGGCGCCGGCCTGGATGTCGAGGAAGGCGCTGGCGCCGTCCATCTTGCCGCTGAACATGCGCTGGAACTCGAGTTTCTCGAGGTGGGCCTGCCCCGCATCGACGTCGGCGACGACCGCGTGGAAGGTGTCCTCGTCGTTCTCCATCTCGGCCAGCTCGAGCAGCTCGAGGGCGCCGGAGAAGCCATCATCGAGCGTCTTCAGGCCGTGCACGACCTTTTCGAGCGCGGCGCGCTCGCGGCCAAGGCCCTGGGCCTTCTCGGGCTCGTTCCAGACCGTCGGGCTTTCCAGCTCGCGACTGACTTCTTCTAGACGTTCGACCTTCTGGTCGTAGTCAAAGGTACCCCCTCAGCGCATCCAGCCGGCCCTTGAGCTCGGCGATGCGCTGGCGCACGGGATTGGTCTCCATGGCGCGTTCTCTGTGATTCGAAAGACCGCGGATTCTAGCAGGGGCGCGCCCGAGCCCGTGCTCAGGCCGCCCACCAGTGCCGGACCAGCAACTGCACGTCGCGACGGCCACGGAAATCGTCGAGGTCGAGACCGAACGCCATCCGCACGCGGGCCGGTGGTGCGCCGAGGGCCGCCCCCCCGAAGTGGATGGCGTTGACCGGGCCGAGGCGGCCCGGCATGCCGAGTTCGAACTTGAGATGGCGTTCGGCCAGCACCTTCCACGAGCGCACATCGAACTCGCCGTCGAACAGCGGCTCGGGGAAGCCCTGCCCCCAAGGCCCCGCCAAGCGCAGCGCCTCGGCGGTCGGGCGGTTCAGTTCCTGCGGGGCCAGTTCGCCGTCGGACCACAGCTCGGCGTCGCGGAGCTCATCGGTGAGGCGACGCGCCACCGCGGCCTCGAAGGCCTGCCGGAAGGCGTCGAAGTTCGCCGCCTCGAGGCTCAGGCCGGCGGCCATCGCGTGGCCGCCATAGCGCAGGATCAGCCCGGGATGCAGGGCGTCGACGTCGGCCAGCGCATCGCGCACGTGCACGCCGGGGATCGAGCGGGCCGAGCCGCGCAGCACGCTCGAGCCGGCGTCCGAGGGCGCGAAGGCGATCACCGGGCGATGCAGCTTCTCCTTCAGCTTCGATGCCACCAGGCCGACCACGCCGGGGTGCCAGCCGTCGTTGCACAGGCAGTAGGCGTCGTGCCCCCCCTCGGGCAAGGGCAGCGCCGAGGCGGCCGCTTCGGCGTCGTCCACCATCTGCTGCTGCAGCTCGCGGCGCTCGGCGTTGATGCTGTCGAGCTGCTTCGCCAAGTGCATCGCGCGATCGGCGTCGTCGGTGAGCAGGCACTCGATGCCGAGGGTCATGTCCTCGAGCCGCCCGGCGGCGTTGATGCGCGGGCCGATGCCGAAGCCGATGTCGGTGGCCGTCAGCACCGGCAGGCGGCGCTGGGCCACTTCGGCCAGCGCCAGCACGCCGGGCTGCCCTCGCCCTTCGCGTAGGCGCTTGAGTCCGGCGGCGACCAGCAGGCGGTTGTTCTTGTCCAGCGGCACGAGGTCGGCGACGGTGCCCACGGCGACCAGGTCGAGCAGGCCGGAGAGGTCCGCCTCGGCCCCGGGTTCGCCGCGCTCGCGCAGCCGGGCGCGCAGCGCGAGCAGCAGGTAGAACACTACGCCGACGCCGGCCAGTGCTTTGCTCGGGAAGCCGTCACCGCGAAGGTTCGGATTGACGATGGCGTCGGCCGCGGGCAGCGCGTCGCCCGGCAGGTGGTGGTCGGTCACCAGCACCTGCCAGCCGCGCGCCTTCGCCGCCGCCACGCCGGGCAGGCAGGCGATGCCAGAGTCGACGGTGATGACGAGGTCCGGGGCGATCGGCGCGAGTTCCTCGTCGACCAGGGCCGGCGACAGGCCGTAGCCGTGAGCGATGCGGTGTGGCACGCGATAGGACACGCGGCTGGCACCGAGCATCCGCAGGCCGCGAACCGCAACGGCGGTGCCGGTCGCGCCGTCGCAGTCGAAGTCGCCAACGACGACGATGTGGGCGTCGCGCCGCAGGGCGTGATGCAGCAGATCGACGGCGGCGTCGATGCCGCCCAGCTGATGGGGCGCCAAGAGCTTGGCGAGCTTCAACTCCGCCTGCTCGGCGGAGGCGATGCCGCGCGCGGCGTAGAGCCGTTGCAGCAGCGGAGGTACGTGCGCCGGCCAGTCGCCGACCGCCGGCACGGCGCGACGCCGCAGGATCGGCGATACGGTCATGCGAAGCCCTTGAAGGCCGGCTTCCAGAACCGCCAGCGCTGGGCCGGCTCGATCGTGACGAGGTGGCCGTCGGCAAAATCGAGGCGCACGGTGGCGAACGCGCCCTGCCCCATGGCCGCCAGGGCCAGCGCGAGCAGGTCGTCGATGACGGGCCACCGACGCTCCGCGCGCAAGTCGATGAGGCCAGGCTTGGTGGCATCGACGCGATCACTCACCGACGCACCGGCGGCCGTCGCGTAGGCCGCCAATTCGGGATCGGCGGTGGCCACGTGGCCGATGGGCCCTTCGACCTGATCGGGCAGACCGCCTTCGCCCCAGAACCACAGGCTGTTCGCTGGCGGCAGGCCGCGGCGCGCGCGCTCGGCATTGACCGGGTGCTGGTGCATCAGCACCTGCGCCTCGCCCATCAAGCTGCGCCACCGTCGCGCGTCCGGTCCTTCGGGCAGATAGGGAAAGGCGTCATCGCCAAGCGCCGCCAGCGGGTGCCGAAAGGACGGCAAGCGCGTCTCGCGCGGGCACTGCACCGACCACGCCTCCGCTTCACGGGATTCGAAGACGTAACCGAAATCGCCGAACAGCGGCTTCAGCGGGGCCATCAGCGCCGCGGCGTCCTCCGCCGTGAGCCCGAGGTTTCCCCAGGCCATCAGCCGGGCGGTGGTGAGGTCGGGCTGCAACCACACCGGATCGGCACGCAGCCACTGGAACGGCTGCACGTCGCTTTCCGGCTTCAAGCGCCGCTCCATCAGTGCGGCGCTGGGCCACTGGCCCGCCGAACGCAGGCGGAACGGCCGTCGCAGCTGGGCGAGCTCACCCACCTCGGCATCGACCGCCGCCGCACGCCCAAGGGCTTTCGCGACAGCAGGCGAAGGCAATAACTCCGCGAAATGCCGTCGCGCCGCGAGCAGCAGGGTCAGCATGGCATCAAGGGATGTAGCGGACGCCGGTGATCTCGAACTCGCGCTGGCCGCCCGGCGCGTCGATGGTGACGGTGTCGCCCTCGTGCTTGCCGATCAGCGCGCGCGCCACCGGCGAGGAGATCGAGATCAGGCGCTGCTTGATGTCGCTCTCGAGGTCGCCAACGATGGTGTAGCTGACCTTGTCGTCGGTGTCGACGTCGGCCAGCTCGACGGTCGCGCCGAAGACGATGCGCGAACCGGCGTTGAGCGAGGCGATGTCGATCACCTGCGCGTGCGACAGCGTGGACTCGAGCTCCTTGATGCGGCCTTCGATGAAGCCCTGCATCTCGCGCGCGGCGTGGTACTCGGCGTTCTCCTTGAGGTCGCCGTGCGCGCGGGCCTCGGCGATGGCCTCGATGATCTTCGGGCGATCGACGGTCTTCAGCTTCTCGAGCTCGTCGCGCAGGCGCGTCGCGCCCTTGCTCGTCAGCGGGGC
>JAJTHD010000088.1 GCA_021297925.1 Lysobacteraceae bacterium | reverse complement strand
GAGATCGCGCTGCTACGGTTCATCAGTGGCGTCGACGCTGCCGACCAGAGGGCAGGGATGGAGACCCTCGGCGACTTCATCAGGGCACAGCCCGGCCATGTGTCACGCTCCATGTACCGAGACGAGGCCAATGGATGGTGGATCGACCATGTCGCTTGGGAGGATGCCGAAGCAGCGGAGCGCGCGATGCGGCGTTCCCAGGACGCGCCGGAGTTGGCAGGGGTGTTCGCCCTGATTGATCTGGACTTCCTGAGGATCTCGCACTACCAGCGTGTCTCCTGACGCCTCGCGCGAAAGGCATTGGTGCAATCATCGGGCGTGCTGCGGTTTTCCGGCCACGGCAGGTCGCTGCCTTCGCCCAACGGCGCCTGCGGTCAGCGTGCGGGAGCGGAACGGTCCGCCTGCTGGTCCGATGCGCCATGGCGGCGACCCCGCGGTACACCGGTGGCGCCGGCGCTACTCCCGCAGCGCCGACGTCACCGGAATCCGCGCTGCGCGGATGGCGGGCGCCAAGCCGCCGATGAAGCCGATGGCAATGGCCAGTGACAGGCCGATCGCCACCAATTGCGGGGTCACGGCGAACTGGAACGCGACCTGCGTGAACCCGCCGCCGAGCGTGCTCACGGCGTAGCCGTTGAATACGAGGTAGGCGAACAGCGCGCCCAGCGCGCCGCCGGAGGTGCTGAGCAGCAGGGCTTCGGCCATCACCGAGGCCACGACCGGCGAGGCGCCGAAGCCGAGTGCGCGGAGCGTGCCGATCTCGCGAGTGCGGGCGGAGACGGCGGAATACATGGTGTTGAGTGCGCCGAAGGTGGCGCCAAAGGCCATGATCAGGGCCACGATGCCGGCGAGAATCCCAATCGTCGCGGTGAGCTGGCCGCTCTGGCCTTGGTAGAAGTCGAGCTGCGTCTTGACTTCGACGTCGAGCTGAGGGTCTTCCTTCAGCCGCGCCGTCATCGCTGGCAGCACCGCCGGCGTCTTGAGCTGCGCGAGGATCGACGAGACGCCGCTGCGCCGCCAGGCGCTCTGCACGGTGCCGATGTCGCTCCACAGTTCGCTGTCGTACTTGCCGCCGCTCTCGAAGTGGCCGACGACCGTCCACGTCGAGCCGCGGAAGCGCAGCGTGCGCCCCACCTCGAGGCCGCTGAACTGCGCCGCGGCGCCGGCACCGACGATCAGCTCCTGCACGCCCGGACGGAACAGCCGCCCGCGCACGATGCGGAAGCCGTCGCGGAGCGCGAGCCCCACAGGCTCCACGCCGCGCAGGGTGACGTTCGCGCCGGTGCGCTGCCCGGGGCGAGGGACTTCGGTGATGACGATCAGCTCGCTGCTGGCCAGCGGCGTGCCGTCCTCGGCGCGGGCGATGCCGGGGTCCTGCTTGATCAGCGTCGCCGAGCCGATGGCGAGGAAGCTCGCCAGCTCGCCATTGCTGCCGCCGCGGGTGATGACCACCTGGTCGGTGCGTCCGCCGCTGCCCAGCGTTTCGTCGAGGCCCGAGGACATCGAGAGCAGGGCCACGAGCACGCCGACCACGCCGGCGATGCCGACCACGATCACCAGCGAAGGACCGAGGCGCTCGGGGATCGAGCGCAGGTTCATCAGCGTGATCTCGCGCACCTGCGTCCATGTGCTCATGCGTCGGCCTCGGCCGGGCGGAGCGGGCGACCCATCAACCAGCGCCAGCCCATGGCGGGCCATTCGATGGCCTTGCGCAGCGCGAGTTCGAGCGGGGAATCCCCGGCGCGGCCGGCCAGCGCATCGACGATCTTCAGTCGCTGCGCGGTCAGCGCGGGCGGCAGGCCGACGAGCACGGTGAGCACCAGCACGCTGGCGCCGGCCACGCCCCAGACGAAGGCATCGGCGGTGATCGGGAACTCCGGCGGCAGGAACTGCATGACGAAGCTGGCGAACAGCATGCCGGCCAGCGCGCCGAGCAGGCACAGCGCGAAGCTCTCGGCCAGTACCAGCCACATCACCTGCGTGTCCTTGAAGCCGAGGCACTTCAACACGGCGAGCTCCGGGATGCGCTCGCGCACCGCCTGCGACATGGCCACGCCGGTGAGGAAGAGGATGGAGAAGAACACCGCGCCGGTGATCAGGTTGACGATCAGGCCGATGTCGCCGAGCTGGCGGATGAAGCCGAGCTGGAACTCCTGTTCGCTTTGCGTCTTGGTTTCTTCCGAGGAGTTGGCGAACTTCGCGTCGATGGTGCTGGCGATGCGTTCGCTCTCACCCGGGTCCGCCACCTGCACGACGAACACCCCCGCGAGACCCCGCGCCTGCGGCACGCGACCCTCGTCGAACTGGCCGTAGTTCAGGTACATCAGGTTGGCGCGCTTCTGCCACTCCGCGTCCTTGCCGTCGAAGATCCCGACGAGACGCCACTCCCACAGCCGCGAGCCGTCGGCCTTCGTCCAGATGAAGCTGTTGAGCGGGATGATGTCGCCCACCTTCCAGCCGTTCTGCTCGGCGAGAAGACGTCCTGCGATCGCGCCGTCCTGCGTCGAGGTGAAGTTGCGCCAGGCGTCTTCTTCCATCACCCACTCGGGGTAGGTCTCGCGCAGGCGCCGCGGGTTCACCGCGAACTGCGGGAAGAAGCTGCGACCCTCGCCGTACTGGCCGCCGAAGAATTGCGAATGGCTGACCGCGGTGACGCCGGGCACGGCTTCGATCTGCGGCATCAGGCGCATCGGCAGGGCCTGGGTGAAGCTGGTGCTGGCCTGCGTGATCAGCCGGTTGGCGCCGAGGAAATCGGCCGCGCCGGAGAACAGCGAGTTCACCGCCTGCAGCAGCCCGAGCAGGGTGAACGCCGCGGCCAGCGACAGGAAGGTCAGCGTGGTGCGCAGCTTCTTGCGGGTGAGGCCCGAGAGCACGAGGCCGACGTACTTCAGCATGGGTCGTCCGCGCTCAGTGCGCGGCCTCCTGCACGAGGGCGCCCTTGTCGAGGTGGACCGTGCGCCGGGCGTACTCGGCGGCCTTCGGGTCGTGCGTGACCATGATGATGGTCTTGCCGAATTCTGAATTCAGGCGCTGCAGCAGGCGCAGCACCTCGTCGGCGGTCTTGCGGTCGAGGTCGCCGGTGGGCTCGTCGCAGATCAGTAGGGTGGGGTCGCTGACCAGCGCGCGGGCGATGGCCACGCGCTGCTGCTGGCCGCCGGAGAGTTCGTTGGGCTTGTGGCCGGCGCGATCGCCGATGCCGACGAGGTCCAGCGCGATGCGGGCGCGCTTGGCGCGTTCGGAGGCGCCCATCTCGGTGAGCAGCAGGGGCAGCTCGACGTTCTTCTGCGCGCTGAGCACCGGCATCAGGTTGTAGCTCTGGAAGATGAAGCCCACG
>JAJTHD010000011.1 GCA_021297925.1 Lysobacteraceae bacterium | reverse complement strand
GACCGCCAGACCGGCGAGATCGAGACGATGGTGAGCAGCCCCGGCGGCGCCGTGCGCCCGCAGCCCTCGCCGGACGGCAAGACGCTCGCCTTCGTGAAGCGCGTGCGCGAGAAGTCCGTGCTCCACCTGATGGACCTCGAATCGGGCCAGGTGCGGCCGCTGTGGGACGGCCTCGAGCGCGACCAGCAAGAGGGCTGGGCGATCTTCGGGCCCTACGCCAATTTCGACTGGACGCCGGACGGCGCCGCGCTCGTGGTCTGGGGCAAGGACGGCAAGTTCTGGCGGGTCGACGCGGGCAGCGGCGAGGCGACGAACATCCCGTTCAGCGCCGAGGTCGAGCAGCGCGTCACCGAGGCGCCGCGCCAACAGAAGACCCTGCCGACCGGCACGTTCGCGCCGCGGATGGTCCGCGACGTCGCCACGTCGAATGACGGCCGCCGCGTGGCTTTCCACGCGGTCGGCCGCCTGTGGCTGCGCGAGGGCAATGGCACGCCGCGCGCACTCACCGACCACGACGACCGCTTCGAGTACCAGCCGGCGTTCTCGCCGGATGGTCGCAAGCTGCTGTTCACCACGTGGAACGACGAGGCGCGTGGCCAGATCGTCGAGCGCGATATCGCCAGCGGCACCGAGCGCGTGCTGACGACCGTGCGCGGCGTCTACTACGGCCCTCGCTATTCGCCGGACGGCCGCAACATCGTCTTCGTTCGCGATCGCGGCAACTCGGTGATCGGCAGCGCTTGGGGCCGCGACGCCGGGGTGTTCGTCATGCCCGCCGCAGGCGGGGAGCCGCGCAAGCTGGCGGACGATGGCCGCGAGCCGCAATTCAACGCCGACGGCACGCGCGTGCTGTTCCTGACCGGCGGTGGGCTGTCGAAGAAGCTCGCGTCGGTGGGAATGCACGGCGAGGACCGCCGCGACGTGCTCGACCTGAAGTACGTCGACGCGGTCAGCGTCTCGCCCGACGGCCTGCGCGTCGCCTTCACCGAGCTCTACAACGCTTACGTGGCGCCGCTGCCGCAGACCGGCGCGGCCGTGGCGCTGTCGAAGGACACCAAGGCGGTGCCGGTCACCGCGCTCTCGACCGATGTCGGTGCCTACCTGCACTGGTCGGACGCCGACACCCTGCACTGGCTGGTCGGCGAGCGCTACGTGAGCCGCGACGTCGCCGCGTCGAAGGACGACGGCGGCAGGGCGCTCGGCCTGCGCGTTCCGGTCGACACGCCCACCGACGTCGTCGCCATCACCGGCGGCCGCGTGGTGACGATGCGCAACGCGCAGAGCGAGCAGGAGGTGATCGAGGACGGCGTGGTCGTGCTGCGCGGCGGCCGCATCGTCGCCGTCGGCCGGGCCGGCGAAGTCGACGTCCCGCAGGGCGCTCGCGTGGTCGACGCGACCGGCAAGACCGTGCTGCCCGGCTACATCGACGTGCATGCGCACGCCAGCCACTTCTTCAGCGGCGTGATCCCGCAGGCGAACTGGAGCTACGCGGCCAATCTCGCCTTCGGCGTCACCACGATGTTCGATCCATCGGCCAACACCGAGACCGTGTTCTCGCAGGCCGAGCTGGTGGAGGCCGGGCGACTGCTCGGCCCGCGCGTGTTCTCGACCGGCACCATCCTTTATGGCGCCGACGGCGATTTCAAGGCGGTGGTGAACTCGATCGACGATGCCCGCGCGCACCTGCGTCGCCTGCGCGCCAACGGCGTGTTCGCGGTGAAGAGCTACAACCAGCCGCGCCGCGACCAGCGCCAGCAGATCAACCAGGCCGCCCGCGAGCTGGGGATGATGACCGTCGAGGAAGGCGGCAGCACCTTCCAGCACAACCTGACGATGATCGTCGACGGCAGCAGCAACATCGAGCACAACCTGCCCGTGGCGCCGCTGCGCCGCGACGTGATCGAGCTGTGGCGGCAGACCGACGTGCGCAACACGCCGACGCTCAACGTCAGCTTCGGCGGCCTCTCCGGCGAGTACTGGTGGTACGCGCGCGACAACGTCTGGCAGAACGAGCGCCTGCTGCGCTTCTTCCCGCGCGAGACGCTGGAGGCCCGCGCCATCCGCCGCGAGACCGGCCCCGACTGGGACTACTGGCACATCACCGTCGCCGAATCGCTGAAGGCGCTGCGCGACGCCGGGGTCCGCGTGCACGTCGGCGGCCACGGCCAGCTGCAGGGCCTAGGCTCGCACTGGGAGATGTGGTCACTGGCGCAGGGCGGCTTCACGAACTTCGAGGCGCTGCGGGCGTTCACGATCGACGGCGCCGACCACCTCGGCTTCACCGCCGACCTCGGCTCGATCGAGGCCGGCAAGAAGGCCGACCTGGTGATCGTGGATGGCAACCCGCTGGTCGACCTGAAGGACAGCGCCAAGGTCGCCACCGTGATCGTCAATGGCCGCCAGTTCGACGCCGCCACGCTGGCCGAAGTCGGCGGCCGCGAGCGCCCGGCGCCCACCTACTACTGGCAGCGCCAGGGCAATGGCCTGATGCGCGGCGCCGAGTGGGGCCCCACCGCGCCCTGCCACTGCCCGAAGGGCCACCGTGCCCCGATGCCCTGGGAGTATGGCGGCTCGTGGTCCGGGCGCGGACGCGCCGGACGCCGCGCGACGGAATGAGGCGCATGCGTCGCCTCACGGTCATCGTCCTCCTGCTCGCCGTTCTTCCGGGGGCGGCCGGGGCCGCCGGCGTGACCTCCGCCGCACCTCATCCTGCGAACGGCGGGGATGGCGCCATCTGGACGTTCTGCTTCGAGGACCGCGACATCCCGCCGTGGCGGACCCGCGTCGGCGCGGGCCTGAACATCGACCTGCTCGAGGCGGCCTCGCGGCAGATCGGTCTCCGGCTCCGCTACGTGGCCTTGCCGTGGCGCCGCTGCCAGTCGGGGGTGGCGAAAGGCGAGATCGACGGCCTGTTCGCGATCAGCCATTCCGGGGAGCGGGAGCGGCTCTGGGTCTACCCGCCGGGCGAAGCGGATCGCGCCCGGTTCCGCATGTTCCAGGACAGCTACATCCTGCTGCGCCGAAGCGGGGATGCGGTGACCGCGGTCGATGGTCGCGTGATTAACCTACAAGGCCGCATCGGCGCCCAGCCGGGCTACTCGGTGGTCGCCGACCTGCGGCAGCAAGGGCTCGATGTCGACGACGGAACGCCGGAGCCTGCACGCATCGTCCGCAAGCTCCTCGAGGGCCGCCTCGGGGCGGCGGCGCTGGGCATGAACGATTGGCGCGACCTGCAGGCACAGGACGAGCCCGCGCTGGACGGGGTCGAGGCCCTCGCCGAGCCCCTTTTCGAGAAGGATTACTTCCTCGTGGTCTCGCACCGGCGTCACACCCTCTCGCCCGGGGCCACGCGCGCGCTGTGGGAGGCCATCGCCGACCAGCGCGACCGGGTGGTACCGATGTCGGCCGGCCCAGCGCCCGCCGGGAGCCGCCGAGCCGATTGAGCCGGAAGCACAGCCCGGTCGCCGGCGCCAGCCTGTGCGTCGACGGATCGTGGGGGGACAATCGCCGGCCGTTCCACCTGCCGTCGAGTCCCGATGTCCGCTCCTGCTGCACCCGCCCCCGAAACCGCCGGCCTCGCCGCGCCCGTCCGTCCTGCCGCCGCCATCGCGGCCACCATCGCCCAGCGCATCGCCGCCGAGATCGCTGCGCAGCCCGCGCAGGTGCGTGCGGCCGTGGAACTGCTGGACGAGGGCGCGACCGTCCCCTTCATCGCCCGCTACCGCAAGGAAGTGACCGGCGGTCTCGACGACACCCAGCTGCGCAACCTCGAGCAGCAGCTCGGCTACCTGCGCGAGATGGAAGACCGCCGCGACGCCATCCTCGCTTCCATCGCCGAGCAGGGAAAACTGACGAAGCCGCTGCTGGACGACGTGCTGGCCGCCGACAGCAAGTCGCGCCTCGAAGACCTCTACCTGCCCTACAAGCCCAAGCGCCGCACCAAGGCACAGATCGCCCGCGAAGCCGGGCTGGAGCCGCTGGCCGACGCGATCCTCGCGGATCCGACCGTCGCCCCCGAGGAACGCGCCGCCGCCTTCGTCGATGCGGAGAAAGGCGTGGCCGACGCCGCCGCCGCGCTGGACGGCGCGCGCGCCATCCTGATCGAGCGCATCGGCGAGAACGCCGCGCTGGTCGGTGAACTGCGCGAGTGGCTGCAGGCCAAGGGCGTGCTGCGCTCCAAGGTGATGCCCGGCAAAGAGACCGAGGGCGCGAAGTATCGCGACTACTTCGAGCACGTCGAGCCGATCGCGACCATCCCCTCGCACCGCATGCTGGCCCTGCTGCGCGGGCGCCGCGAGGAGATGCTCAGCGTCGACCTCGAACCCACCGCCGATCTCGAGGCCGGCCACGCCTATGCCGAAGGCCGCGTCGCGCTCGCGGCCGGCATCGCGCCGAAGGGCCGCCCGGCCGATGCCTGGTTGCTCACCACCTGCCGCCTCGCCTGGCGCGCGCGCCTGCTCATGCACCTGTCGGTCGACCTCGTCGGCGCGGCGCGCGAGAAGGCCGAGGCCGAGGCCATCGCGGTGTTCGGCGACAACCTCAAGGACCTGCTGCTCGCGGCCCCCGCCGGCATGCGCCCGGTGCTGGGCCTCGACCCGGGCTTGCGCACCGGCGTGAAGGTGGCCGTCGTCGACGCCACCGGCAAGCTGGTC
>JAJTHD010000044.1 GCA_021297925.1 Lysobacteraceae bacterium | reverse complement strand
GACCCAGTGCATCGGGGCAACTGCGTACGGGTCCGGCGCACCCATCAACTCAGCCGTTCGCTGATTGATGAGACGCTCCCAGCACCGGTCAATAGCGGGTGTACGGTCGTAGTAGGAACGCAGAGCACTCATGTCGCGGCTGTCCCATGCATCTGCGCCTTCTTGGGATGCTTCGAGCGACTTACGAAGGTTCGTGACCGTGTGAGCGAAACAAGCTTCCGCCTTCGTTTCGTCAATCTGGAACGCCCTCACATCCTTGCTTTTGGCGTCTACCTCTAGGCGATACCGCGCATCGATTCGGTCGCTCTTACGATCCTCGAATGATGAGAAAAGAGCCCGGTATGCCGATGCCGTGTTCTGTACTCCGTAGTGATCCATCGCCGCCTCATAAAGCTCAAAAGCTGCATACGCAGGACGCATCCTTTCGACGCTTCGGTTCCGAGGCATATACAACGCTTTGTTCTCTGACCAGCTGGCATACAGCGCAGGATCGAGGATCGCCTCCAATGTTCCTCCATTCGGAATTCGCGTCGCGATGCGATATGCGCGGAGCATGAATAGGCCATTGAGCAAACCGACTGAATCGCCAGCAACCACACCCGGGCCGTAGATAAGCGCCTCCGCGCTCGAAGCCAAATCCTCAACAACATCGCTGTCGATGTAGTTGTCTTCCGTGATCCGGCGAGGGAAATAGTCAGACAGGATGATAAGTCGATCTTCGCCGCGACTGAGCTCCCAAGCATGAACCGATGACTCCGCCTGAACCTTGACGTTATCCAGTGTGGGTACACCATCGGCTCCACCAGTTCCATCAAGTGAACTGGCGAGAACGGAAGTGATCATCAGCAGACCAAGAGCTATCGATCTAATCATGGGGAGATAGGAAGTGAGTGCCAAACAAAGGACCTAACTGTTGAGCTAAGCGGCAGCATCAATCGCGAAGCGATTGATCTGTCCGCTTGAGCGAGTTGTTAGGCGGCAAGCTTAGCGCGAACGCTTACTCTGCCGTTGGTAGAAGTCGACGACTCTCCAGAACGAGGGACACGCATCCTCATCTGTTGGGCCGCCATCAACGAGCGAGCGCGTTATGGCCTTTACCTCAAGCTTTCGAGCAGGCTCAGGCAGCAATGCGGCTTGCTCCATACGGGCTGCAAGGCGTTCTACCCAGCTGGGATCGAGACCCTCAGCCCGTGCAATGCGGATTTCTTCCGCACCCTGGGAAAGCCATGTGCCGGGATCTGTCATTGCCGCCTAACTACTTGTGTACCCCGGTGGGGGGTGTAGCAGAAGCGTGCTGACATCTCCCGACCTCGTCAACCGGGGAATTCCTATCCTGCATCAACGACTTCCGGGATGTTGACCCTGCGCGACCACGATCACCCTGTTGCTGCATGGACGGCAGGAACACCGAGACTATGAATAGAGGCGGTGGATCGGGGGCGCTAAAGGATCCTCGTGAGATGGCGGAAAAGGCGGCGACGCCAAGGCAGGTGATCGATGCAGTTCGCTTCATGTTGCGGGCGAAGCACTACAGCATCCGCACCGAGCACGCATATCTCGGGTGGATTCGCCGTTATATGGCGGAGAACGGCCGTCGCCATCCTAAGGAATTGGACGGGCGCGCCCTGGGCGCGTTCCTGACCCGCTTGGCGGTCGAGGGCCGGGTGTCGTCGAGCACGCAGTCGCAGGCGTTGTCGGCCCTGCTGTTCCTGTACCGCGAGGTGCTGGGGGTATCGCCGGAGTGGCTGGAGGACGTTGTACGGGCCAAGCGCAGCGTGCGCGTGCCGGTCGTCCTGTCGCGTGGGGAGGTGGTGCGCCTGCTGGCCAGGATGCAGGGCCGGGAGTGGCTGATGGCCTCTCTGCTGTATGGCTCGGGGCTTCGCCTGATGGAGGTGATCCGCCTGCGCGTGAAGGACGTCGACTTCGAGCGCTGGGAGATCACGGTGCGGTCGGGAAAGGGGAACAAGGATCGCCGCACGATGCTGCCGTCGAAGCTGTCCGAGCCGCTGCGGCGGCAGCTGGAGGACGCGAAGGTCGAGCACCAGCGCGACCTTGAGGCGGGCTTCGGCGCGGTGTGGCTGCCGGACGCGTTGGCGCGGAAGTACCCGAACGCCGCCGAGGACTGGGGCTGGCAGTACGTGTTCCCGGCTTCGCGGCGCTCGAAGGACCCGCGCACCGGCCTTGAGCGCCGCCACCATCTCGATGAGAAGGTGCTGCAGGCGGCGGTAAAGCGCGCCCGGGTCGAAGCGGGCATCCCGAAGCCCGCGACCTGCCACACGCTGCGGCACAGCTTCGCCACGCACCTGCTGGAGTCCGGCGCCGACATCCGCACGGTGCAGGAGTTGCTGGGCCATCGCGACGTGAAGACGACGCAGGTCTACACGCACGTCCTGAACCGCGGCGCGCACGGTGTGGTCAGCCCGCTCGACAGGTGACGTTGCGTGCGACGGGGCGCATGATGACCAAGGGCGACCCCGCCGCCCCCCCCCCGAGGAGCCATCCATGCCTGCCACCCTCTGCTGCGCCCCGGTGCCCGCGAACCGGGGCGCCAAGGGTTTGACGTCGATCGCGGCGACGGCTCGGACTCGCGCGCTGGCGGCGGTGCTCGGCCTCGTCCTGGCCGCCCCGGCGTTCGCAACCCCTGCGGCGTCGCCCCGTCCGCCCGATCAAGCGCCGGAGAGGCTGGTGCTGACGTGCATCGAATCCTCGGGCACACAGGCGGTCGCGGCGGCGCTGGTGGCCGAAGCGTTCCGTCGCAATGGCCTCGCGCTGTCGGTCGAGGCGGTGCCCGGAGAGCGCGCCAGCGCGATGACGCGGGAGGGCCTCAGCGATGGGGAAGTCAGCCGCATCGAGGCCTACTTCGTGACGCATCCCCAGCTGGTCCGCGTGGAACCGGCGCTGATGGCGACCGAGGCGGCGGTGTTCGTGCGCGCCGCGGACCCGCGCTTTGCCGGCCGCACTGTCGTGGCGGCAGCGGACCTTCGCGGCCTGCGGGTCGGGATCGTGCGCGGGGTCATGCAGACCGAGCGGGGCGTGGCCTCGCTCGACAGGGTCGAGACGGTGGCCTCGGCGCGGCAGCTCCACCGGATGTTGCAGTCCGGGCGGCTCGACGCCATCGTCGATTCGCCGCTGAGCCACCGCCGCTACCGGATGCCCGACGGCTCGCCGGCGGCCACCCGGCAGGCCGGCGACCTCGGCGCGGAGCCGGTGTTCCTCGGGGTGCAGGCGCGCCAACGGGACCTCGCCGCCCGCCTGCGCAAGACCATCGAGTCGATGCAGGCCAGCGGGGAGTGGGACCTCGTGCGTGCTCGGGCCGAGGACGCCTACGTGTCGCAGCCCGACCGCTGACGCGGGCCTGCTGGCTTACAATCGCGCCGCCATGCGTCTTTACCTGCAACAGCGCCCCGCCGCGGGCGAATCCCCGAAGTACGTCCAGCTGACGCTCGAACAGGACCTGTTCGGCGGCTGGTTGCTCGTCCGCGAGAGCGGCACCACGGGGACCCGCCCTACGGTGAAGCGCGAGCAGTACCTCGCCCGCGAGCCGGCGATCGCCGCCTTCGAAGCCGCGCGGGATGCACAGGTGAAGCGCGGCTTCCAGATCATGTTCGCCCAAGGCGCGGACGCGCCCCGTTGACCCTGCGGCGCCCGCGCGCCGCGCTGCCGCCCGGAGGGCGACCGTGACCCAACCCCCGCAGAACGCCCCGCTCCAGAACGACACCTTCCTTCGTGCCCTGCGCCGCGAACCCGTGCCGCATACGCCGGTGTGGCTGATGCGCCAGGCCGGCCGCTACCTGCCAGAGTACCGGGCGACGCGGGCGAAGGCCGGCAGCTTCCTCGCGATGGCGAAGAACCCCGAGCTGGCCTGCGAAGTCACGCTGCAGCCGCTCGACCGCTACCCGCTGGACGCGGCCATCCTGTTCTCCGACATCCTCACGGTGCCCGACGCGATGGGCCTCGGGCTGTACTTCGCCGAGGGCGAGGGCCCGAAGTTCGAACGCACGGTGCGCACCGACGCCGACGTGGCGAAACTCGCGGTGCCCGACATGGAGACCGAGCTGCGCTACGTGATGGACGCCGTGCGCGTGATCCGCCGTGAGCTGGCCGACCGGGTACCGCTGATCGGCTTCTCGGGCAGCCCGTGGACACTGGCCTGCTACATGGTCGAAGGCGGCGGCTCCGACGACTTCGCGCGCATCAAGGCGATGGCGGTGGAAGCGCCGCAGCGCCTGCACGCGATCCTGCGCGTGGTCACCGACGCGGTCATCGCCTACCTCGACGCGCAGCACCTGGCGGGGGCGCAGGCTCTGCAGGTGTTCGACACCTGGGGCGGCGTGCTCAGCCCGCACCTGTACCGCGAGTTCTCGCTGCGCTACCTCGTGGAGATCGCGCAGCGCCTGCCGCGCGGCGAGGGCGAGTCGACGGCGCCGCTGATCCTGTTCGGCAAGGGCAACGGGCCCTACCTCGAGGAGCTGGCCGCCAGCGGCGCGGAAGCGCTGGGCGTGGACTGGACCGTCTCGCTGGGCGAGGCCCGGCGCCGCACCGGCGGCCGGGTCGCGCTGCAGGGCAACCTCGACCCGACCACGCTGTACGCCTCGCCGTCGGCGATCCGCGCCGAGGCGGTGCGCGCGCTGGACGATTACGCGGTGGCCAACGGCGGTTCGCGCGACGGTCACGTGTTCAACCTCGGGCACGGCCTGTCGCCGGGCATGGACCCGGCGCACGTCGGCGCGCTGATCGAGGCCGTGCACGCGCACAGCCGGCGCTGACCCCACCAACGCCGAGCCTCAGGCGCGGCGGGCGGCCAGGGCGTCGATGGTCGCGGCCAAGGTGTCGCCGTCGACCGGCTTGCGCAGGTAGGCGTCCATGCCGGCCGCCACGGCCCGGCGCTCGGAGGCCGCGTCGGCGCGCGCGGTGACGGCGACCAGGGGGAGGGTCCAGCCGTTGGCCCGGATCAGCTGGGCCAGTTCGAAGCCGTCGACGGCCGGCAGGTCGAGGTCGAGCAGCGCGAGCTCGATGCGCTCCGTCTGCAGCAGCGTCAGGGCCTGCAGCGCCTGCGCCGCGTGGTGCACGCGGTGGCCGCGGGACTCGAGCAGGCCGCGCATCACGTCGGCGACGATCGGGTCGTCCTCGACCAGCAGCAGCGACAGGGGGCGCGGGGCCGCGCGGTCGGTGGCGGGCGCCACCGGGGCCGGGACCGGCGCGACGTCGGCTTCGGGCAGCGGCAGGTCGATGGTGAAGGTGCTGCCCTCGCCCTTGCGGCTGGCCAGCGCCAGGTCACCGCCCATGGCGCGGGCCAGCTCGCGGCTGATCGCGAGGCCGAGGCCGGTGCCGCCGAAGCGGCGCCGTGTCGTCTCGCCGTCGGCCTGGGAGAAGCGCTGGAACAGGCGCGCCTGCTGGGCCTCGTCGAGGCCGATACCGGTGTCCTCGACGGCCAAGCGCAGGCCCCCGCCCGGACGCGGGGACGCGACGATGGCGACGCGGCCGCGCTCGGTGAACTTGATCGCGTTGCCGCCGAGGTTGAGCAGGACCTGCCGCAGCCTCGCCTCGTCGCCGCGCAGCGTCGGCGCGAGGCCGGGCTCGATGCGCAGCTCGAAGGCGAGGCCCTTGGCCTCGGCCAGCGGCCGCAGCAGCAGGGCCACGTCCGCCAGCAGGGACCGCGGCGAGAAGGGTGCATCGTCGAGCTGCAGGCGGCCGGCCTCGATGCGGGCGAGGTCGAGCGTGTCGTTCACGAGGCGCAACAGGTGCTGGCCGGCACGCTGGACGGTTTCCACCCGCTCGCGCTGCCCGGGCGGCAGGGGATCCCGCAACAGGAGCTCGGCCATGCCGAGCACGCCGGTGAGCGGCGTGCGCAGCTCATGGCCGAGGTCGGCGAGGAAGGCGGTCTTGGCATCGCTGGCCTGCTGGGCCAGCGCTCGCAGTTCGACGTCGCGGCGCCGCTCGGCCTGGGCGCGCAGCCGGTTGCGGAACAGCAGCAGCAGCATGGCCGCCAGCATCGCGGCCGCCAGCGCATAGGCCGTGAACGCCCACCACGTGGCATGCCACGGCGGCAGGACCACGACCTCGAGCGTGATGGGCGGGGTCCACCGGCCGTCGGCAGCGGCGCCGATGATGTCGAGCGTGTAGCGGCCGGGCGAGGGGCGCGGCAGCGGGCGCTCGCCGGCGGCCCCGACGTCCACCCAGTCGGGGTCGTAGCCGTTGAGGCGGAAGCGGTAGCGCGTCGACGCCGGCTCGGCGAAGGCCATCAGCCGGGCCACGACGCGCAGCTCGCGGTCGTCGGGCTGCAGGGTCAGGGGCGCCGCCGGGTCGAGCTCGACGAGGTCCTCGGCGCGGCGGACGCTGGCCGACTCGATGACGAGCGGCGGGGTGCGGGCGTCCGGTTCGACCCGCATGGGGTCGAAGACCACGGCGCCGCCGACCGCTCCGGCGAGGATGCGGCCATCGTCCAGCACGAGGGGGGGACGCAGCCCGAACTCGCGCACCGGCAGGCCGTCGGCCATGCCGAAGCGCCGCACCGCGCGGGTGGCGGGATCGTAACGGTAGAGGCCCCGCACCGAGGGGATCCAGACCCGGCCGCCGCGGTCGACGACGATGCCCCCGGCCTCGGCGGCGGGCAGGTCCTCGTTGCCCGGCGTGGCTTCGTCGAGGACGACGAGGGCGCCGTCCCGCCAATCGAAGCGGGTCAGCACGCCGGAGGACCAGGTCCACAGGGTGCCGGCCGCGTCGAAGGCCATGCCCTCGACGCTGTGGCCGCGGGCCTCGACGAGCCGCACGAAGCGGCCACCGTCCCAGCGCAGCACGCCCTGCTCGTTGGCGATCCACGGGGCGCCATCGGGGCCGAGCAGCAGGACCTCGACGGTGCCCGCGTCGAGGCCTTGCCCGTCGCCGGGGCGCACCGAGCGCAGGATCTGGCCCTCGGCGTCGCGGTGCTGCAGGCCGCCGCCGTAAGACGCCAGCCAGAGCGTGCCGTCGGGCATCGCCAGCAGCTGGTCGACGGGACCGGGCAGCAGGGCCTCGGGACCGTCGCCTCGCCACGTCTGCCAGCGCCCCGTCGGGTCACGTCGCGACAAGTGGCCGCTGCCGACCCAGAGGCTGCCGTCGCGGGTCTCGCGCATCGCGAACACTCGGCCGGCACCGAGCACGTCGGCGGGCAACACGCCCTGCTGCACCCGCCGGCCTCCGGGATCAAGGCGATCGACCCGGCCCTCCTCGCCGCCGATCAGCACGCTGCCGTCGTCGAGGCGGGCGAAGGCCTGCGCCTGCCGCATCGACAGCCGGAGGTCCGACGCACCGCCGCGCGACAGCGTGGCGAAGCTGCGCCAGTCGCCGGCGAGCCAGACGAGGCCGAATTCGGCGTCACCGAACCACAGCCCGCCCTGGTCGTCGACGAGCGCCTGCTGGTAGTCCCCCTCGTCGGCCTCGGGCACGAGGAAACGACGCGGGCCCCCGCCACCGTCGAAGAACAGCCCGCGCTGGGTGTGCAGCCACCGGCCGCCCCGTCCGTCGCGCAGGACGCCGTGCACGCGGGCATCGCCCAGCGTGTCGCCCCAGGGCGCGGGCAGGAAGCGCCCGTCGGGACGGCGCTGCCAGAGACCCGCGCCCCGCGTCCCGATCCACAGGCGGCCGTCCGCCTCGGCGGTGATCCAGAGCACCGGCACGCCGTCGAGCGGGCCGGCGGCGACGGGCTCGAGCCGGCCATCCACGTACGCAGCGAGGCCGGACATCGTGCCGATCCACAGCGTGCCGTCGCCGTCCTCCGCCATGCCGAACACGGCGGCCTGCGGCTCGCCCCGCCCTCCCGCCGGCACGGGGCCCAGCGCCTCGAAACCGCCGGCGCCGTCGCTGCGATAGAGGCCTTCGCCGAACGTCGACGCCCACAGCCGGCCGTCGCGGGTCTGGACCATGGCCCAGACCACCGCCCCGTCGTTGCCCGGCAGCGGGACGCTCGGCCGGAGATTCCGGCGCCGGGCGTCGAGGGTGGCCAGCTGGCCATCGTCGAAGCCCATCCACACCGTGTCGTCGCGATCGATGAAGAGGGTCTGCACGCTGTTGCCCGGCATGCCCCCAACGACGCCGGGATCGGCCCGCCACGTGCGGAAGGACGCGCCGTCGTAGCGGACGAGGCCGTCGTCGGTCGCGATCCAGAGGTAACCGGCGCGATCCTGGGCCAAGGCGTTCACGCGGCTCGAGGGCAGGCCCTCGGCCATGCCGATCCGGCGGAACTGCGGGGTCTCGGGGACGAGCGGTCGTTGCATCGACGCGCCTGCGCCGGCGCCCGCCATGGCCGACAGCGGCATCGCGAGCACGAGCAGCAGGGCGGACAGCGCGCATCGCAGCAGGGCGACGCGGCGTCGAAGCCCGTGGTGTGGCACTCCTGCCGCGGATCTCCCGTCCCTGTGGTCCATGCCTGCTCCCCCGAACCCCGGACCCGTCGCGTCGGCACCACGACCGCAACGCAGCATTGCATCCCCGCTGGCCGGGGCGGGTCGACGGGGACGTCTAGAATGCCCTCCATGGCCGACGCTCGCCACGTCCGATCCCGCCGCCCCCCTCGGGTCCGTCCCCTCTGGGCCGTGGCGCCGTTGCTGGCGGTG
>JAJTHD010000024.1 GCA_021297925.1 Lysobacteraceae bacterium | reverse complement strand
TCGGTGCCCTCGTAGGTGATGACCGACTCGAGGTTCAGCGCATGGCGAATCGGGCAGTACTCGGTGGTGATGCCCGATCCGCCCAGCAGGTCGCGGGCCTCGCGGGCGATGTCGATCGCCATGCGGACGTTGTTCCACTTCGCCAGCGACACCTGCGTGGGCTGCATGGTGCCGGCGTCCTTCAGGCGGCCGAGCTGCAGCGAGAGCAGCTGGGCCAGCGTGATGCGGCGGGCCATGTCGGCCATCTTGATCTGCGCGCTCTGGTTGGCCGACACCGGACGGCCGAACAGGATGCGCTCCTTGGTGTAGTTCACGACTTCCGTCAGGCAGGCCTGCGCGGCGCCGATCGGCCCCCACGTGATGCCGTAGCGGGCCTGCGTCAGGCAGCCCAGCGGGCCCTTCAGGCCCTTCACGTTCGGAAGGCGCTGGCTGTCCGGGATGCGCACGTTGTCGAAGAACAGCGCGCTGGTGACCGAGGCGCGCAGGCTCATCTTGCGGTGGATCTCCTGGGCGGTGAACCCCTTGGTGTCCGTCGGCACGATGAAGCCCTGGATGCCGTCGTCGGTCTGCGCCCAGACGATGGCGATGTGCGCCAGGTTGCCGTTGGTGATCCACATCTTGGCGCCGTTGATGACCCAATCACCGCCGTCCTTCTTCGCGGTGGTTTTCATGTTGGCCGGGTCGGAACCGCCGTGCGGCTCGGTCAGGCCGAAGCAGCCGATGATCTCGGCCTTCGCCATGCCCGGCAGGTAGCGCTGGCGCTGCTCCTCGCTGCCGTAGGCGTAGATCGGGTACATGCACAGCGAGCTCTGCACCGACACGAAGCTGCGGATGCCGGAATCACCGCGCTCGAGTTCCTGGCAGATCAGGCCGTAGCTGACGGCGTTGAGGCCGGCGCAGCCGTACTGCTCGGGCAGCGACGAGCCCAGCAGGCCCATCGACGCGATCTCGGGCACCAGTTCCTTCGGGAAGCGGCCCTGGTCGAAGCAGTCGCCGATGATCGGGATGACCTTCTCGTCGGTGAAGCGGGCGACGGCGTCCTGGACGGCGCGCTCCTCTTCGGAGAGCAGCGAACGGATGTCGAACAGATCGGTCGGATTCAGGGGCATGGCGGGGGCTCGTGGGCAGGGGCGAGAGGCCGGGAAACCGGGCGTCTCGGAAGGGGCGTCATTGTAGCCCAAGGCGACCGGGCGGACCGTCGGCGGGGCGCGACGACCCTCCGCCGTCGGTGAGCATCCCGGAGGGCTACTGAACACCCGCCAGCCCCGTCAGTGACCATCCAGCTGGGCCGTGTATCGTTGGGCGGCATCCGACTCAGGAGGCCGCCATGCGCGCCTTGCTCATCCCCGCGATCACGAAGTTCCTCGGCGGACTGCGGTTCCGCAATCTGTTCCTTCTCACGGCCGCGCTGTTCGTCGCGACGCTGGTCGTCCCCGACGTGATTCCGTTCGCCGACGAACTGTTGCTGGGCCTTGCGACCCTGCTGCTGGCCCGCTGGAAGGACCGGAAGTCTCCACCTGCCCCAGACAGCGCACGACCGCCCATCGACGTCCCGCCGGGCGACGTGCGCCGGGGCTGAACGGCACCTGGCGGCGATGCGCCTGTACGACAGCCACAGCCACCTCGACGCGCCCGAGTTCGACGCCGACCGCGAGGCCGTGATCGCGCGGGCGGAGGCCGTCGGCGTGGACCGCCAGCTGGTGCCGGCCGTCGATTTCGGGAGCTGGCCGACGCTGAAGGCGGTGTGCGCGCTGCGCCCCGGGCTCAAGGCGGCCTACGGGCTGCACCCGATGTACCTCGACCGGCATCGCCCGGAGCACCTCGACGCCCTGCCCGGCTGGATCGAGCGCGAACGCCCCGCCGCCGTGGGCGAGTTCGGGCTGGACTTCTTCGTCGAGGGCCTCGACCCCGGCACGCAACGCGTCTACTTCGTGCGCCAGCTCGAGATCGCCAAGGCCTTCGACCTGCCCGTCGTGCTGCACGCGCGCCGCGCCGTCGACGAGGTGATCGCGACGCTGCGGCGCATCGGGGGCCTGCGCGGCGTGGTGCACAGCTGGTCGGGCAGCGAGGAGCAGGCCGCGCAGCTGCATCGCCTCGGCTTCAAGCTCGGCATTGGCGGGCCGGTGACGTTCGAGCGCGCCCAGCGCCTGCGCCGGACCGTCGCGACGGTGCCGCGTGAGCAGCTGCTGATCGAGACCGACAGCCCCGACCAGCCGGACGCGACGCGTCGCGGCGAACGCAACGAACCGGCTTTCCTGCGGACCGTGCTCGCCGAAGTGGCGCGCCTGCGCAGCGAGGACGAGGCCGAGGTTGCCGCCTATACGAGTGCGAATGCCGAGGCGCTGTTCGGCGCCTGAGCGCCTCAACGCGTCTTGAGCAGGATCTCCAGCGCCTTGCCCACCGCCGCGAACGCGAAGGTGCCCGTGACGTGGGTCGCGGCCCCCAGCCCGAGGCCGCAGTCCAGCTTGAGCGAGGCATCGGCGTCGAGCGTCGGGCGCAGGCCGCAGACGCTG
>JAJTHD010000245.1 GCA_021297925.1 Lysobacteraceae bacterium | reverse complement strand
GGCCCGCTGGACGCGCCACCGCCCGGCTGCGATCTACGTCGCGACGGAAGGACCGCTCGGCTGGTCGGCCCTCCGGACCGCCCGCCGTCTCCGCATCCCGGTTGCGACCGGCTTCCACACCCGCTTCGATGACTACGTCGGCCGTTACGGTGCGGGCTTCCTCGCCCCGCTGGTGTTCGCCGGGTTGCGCCGCTTCCACAACGCGGGACAGGCTACGCTGGTGCCGACGCGCGAACTCGTCGACGACCTTGGCCAGCAGGGCTTCCGGCATGTCGCCCGCCTCGGCCGCGCCGTGGACACGCTCCGCTTCCATCCCGGCGCCCGCTCCGAGGCCCTTCGTCGGCAATGGGGCGCCGACGGGTGCGACCCGGTGCTGGTGCACGTCGGGCGGCTGGCCCCCGAGAAGAACCTGCCGCTGCTCCTCCGCGCCTACGACGCGATCCGTGCCGAGCGGCCCCGGACGCGCCTCGTGCTGGTCGGCGATGGTCCGGAGCGGGCTGCCCTCGCCGCCTCGCGGCCCGACCTCGTGTTCACCGGCATGCTGCGCGGCGAGGCCCTGGCCGCGGCCTTCGCGTCCGGCGATGCCTTCGTCTTCCCGAGCCTCTCCGAGACCTTCGGCAACGTGACCCTTGAGGCGATGGCCTCAGGCCTCGCAACCGTGGCCTTCGACTACGGCGCCGCGCGCGAGCACCTCGTCGATGGCCGGCACGGCGCCTGCGTTGCGTTTGGCGACGAGCTTGGATTCATCGACGCCGCGCGCACGGTCCTGACGTCCCCCGCCCTGCCCGATCTGCGCCGCGCCGCGCGGCAGGCGGTCGAAGGCCTGTCGCCCGAACAGGTCTCGCGTGACTTTGCCGCGCTGCTGGCCGGGCTGGCCGCGCCGCGCCTCGCGAGGGCCGCCTGATGTCGCCGCGTGCCGCACTGCGGCGTCGCGAGCACGGCTGGTGCCTCGTCGCCAACCGCTGGGGCGAACGTTTCAGCGTGCGGACCTACTTCCGTGCCGTCTCCCGCCTCGGTGACGGCGCCGCGTGGTACGCGCTGATGGCGCTGATCGTGCTGGTCGAGGGCGTGGACGGCCTCGCCGCCTCGGCGCACCTCGCGGCCACGGGCTGCACGGCCCTGTTCCTTTACCGGCGCCTCAAGCACTGGACGAAACGCGCGCGCCCCTGCAACGCCGATGCGCGCATACGGGCCTGGGTCGCACCCCTCGACGAATTCAGCTTCCCCTCGGGGCACACGCTGCATGCGGTGGCGTTCTCGCTGGTGGCGATCGCACACTACCCAACGCTGGCGTGGCTGCTCGTGCCCTTCACGCTCAGCATCGCGGCGTCGCGCGTCGTGCTGGGAGTGCATTACCCCAGCGATGTCCTCGCCGCCACGGCCATCGGCAGCGCGCTGGCCGGTCTGTCGCTCTGGCTGGTGCCGGGCGCGTCGCTGTTCGGATGAGCCGCGCGCGACCTCAGGCCGCTTCGTGCCGTCGCAGGCCGAACACCAGCGTGTGGTCGATCTCGCCCGCCCCACCGATCTCGGGCCAGGCGAGCCGGCAGCGCAGGTCGTCGCGCCGCACATAGCCCCGCCGCCCCCACAGGCCTTCGTTGCCGCGATGGTCGACGGGCCGCCGCGGATCGTCGGCCGCCCGTTCCACCGCGCAAAAGGCCGTCCACTCGAAACGGCCGAGCTGGCGGGCGTGGGCCTCGCGGGCGTCGAAGAAGGCCGCGCCCAGGCCGCGCCCCCGATACTCGGGCCGCACCACCGATTCCGCGAGGTAGAAGACCCGCGCCACGTCCATGCCGGCGGCCTCGAAAGGCGCGCGAAAGGCCTCGGCCTCGGCCGCCAGCGGCAGGCCGCTGGTGGCGCCGACGACCCGCTCGCCGTCGAAGGCCAGCACCACCACGCTGTCGGGGGTGGCGGGATAGACCCCGAGGTACTCGGCTTCATAGGCCTCGTGGCCCTCGTAGAGGTAGGGCCATTCGCGGAATACCGCGATGCGCAGCTCGGCCAAGGCCGGCAACCACGGGGCGATCGCCGCCCCAGTGGCCGTTTCCAGCCGCAGGCCGAGCGCCCCGCTCATGCCGCGGCGGGCGTGGCCCTGCGCGCTCTCTCGCTCGCAATCCAGTCGCGGACGCGCTGCTGCAGCAGGGCCATGGGCAGGGCGCCGCCGGTCAACAGCACGTCGTGGAAGGCCTTGAGGTCGAAACCTTCGCCCAGTTCGCGACGCGCTTCCTCCCGCAGGTCGAGGATCGTGTTCATGCCGACCTTGTACGCCAGGGCCTGACCGGGCATCACGAGGTAGCGTTCGATCTCGGCCACCACGTCGGTCTGCGGCATGCCGGTCTTCTCGACCATGTAGTCGATGGCCTGTTCGCGGGTCCAGCGCTTGTGGTGCAGGCCGGAATCGACCACCAAGCGGACGGCGCGGAACATCTCCGCCTGCAGGCGGCCAAGATCGTCCAGCGGCGTCGGCTGGAAGCCGATCTCCGAGGCCAGCCGCTCGGAATACAGCGCCCAGCCCTCGGCATACGCGGTGAAAGGCAGGAGCTTGCGGAAGGTCGGAACGCCCTCGATCTTCTGCTGGATCGCGAGTTGGAAATGATGGCCCGGAATACCCTCGTGGTAGGCCAGCGTGCGCATGCCGAAGCGCGGGATCTCGCCCACGCTGCGCAGGTTGGCGTAGAACACGCCCGGCCGCGACCCGTCCAGCGACGGCGGCTCGTAGTAGGCCCCCGGCGAGGTCTTCTCCTTGAAGACCGGGATCCGCTCGACCTTGACGGGCTGCGTGGGGCGCACGTTGAAGTACGGGCCGAGGCCGGCGTCGATGGCGTCGATCATGGCCTGGTAATCGGCGAGGATCTGCGCCCTGCCCTCGTCGGTGTCGGGATAGAGCTGGTCGGGCCGGGCCGCGATCTGCCGCACGCGCTCGCCGATGGTGCCCTCGACCAGGCCTTCGCCACGCAGGATGGCGTCCATCTCGCCCTCGATGCGCGCCACCTCGCGAAGGCCGAGCTCGTGCACGGCGTCCGGCGTCATGTCGGTGGTGGTGTGCACGCGGATCTGCTGCTGGTAGAACGCCGCGCCGTCCGGCAGCGCCCACACGCCATGGTTGCCCGTGGTCTTCGGCAGCAGTGCGACGTAGTCGTCGATCCAGCCCTGATAGGCCGGGTACACCTGATCCCGGATCACGGCCTCGGCATCGGCCAGCACGCGCGTGCGGTCGGCCTCGCCGATCGGTTCGGCGGCCTTGGCCATCTTGTCGGCCAGCACGGTGTACAGGATGTTCGCCTTGGGCTCGGTGGCGACAAAGGCGCGCATCTCTGCCGACACCTTCTCGACCACGAAGGTGGGCGGGATGATGCCGAGCTGCTCCCGCTTCGCCATGCCCTCGCGCACCTGCGACGCCACCCGCGGGATCTCGCGCAACCGCGCCACGTAGGCCTCGGCGCCGGAGAGCCCGGCCACGCGATGCTGCGAGGCCATGAAGCTCGGCAGGTTGCTCTGGATGCCGAAAAGCTGGTTGAGCGGGTAATCGTGGTAGCGGAAGCGCTCGCCATCCACCTGCTGCTGGAGGAAGAAATCCAGCGTGTCGTAGCTGAGCGTGTCGTCGAGCGACGCACGGTCGTACGAGCGAAGCGTCGCCAGATCGTCCTTGAGCTTGGCCATCTGGGCGTCGCCCTTGGCCAGCGAGTAATCGTCGAGATGGCCCGCCGTCCAGTCGATCGACGGAGGCAGCAGGCCGAGGCCGGAGATCAGCTGCGGGCTGTCGAACGCGAACTCGGCGAACACGCGCTCGTAGAAGATTCGGATGCTGAGCGGCTTGAAGTACAAGCTGTGCAGCACGAAGAGCGTGAGAGCGAGCAGGAGCAGCAGCG
>JAJTHD010000101.1 GCA_021297925.1 Lysobacteraceae bacterium | reverse complement strand
GAAGGACCTCCACATGGAGGGCTTCGACGTCGGCCTCGAGATGAGCGGCAACCCGCGCGCCTTCAACGACATGCTCGACTGCATGTACCACGGCGGAAAGATCGCGCTGCTGGGCATCCTGCCCAAGGGCACCGGCGTGGACTGGGACAGGATCATCTTCAAGGGCCTGACCGTGCAGGGCATCTACGGCCGGCGCATGTACGAGACCTGGTACAAGATGACGCAGATGGTGCTCACCGGCTTCCCGCTGCAGAAGGTGCTCACGCACCAGATCCACATCGACGATTTCCAGCGCGGCTTCGACCTGATGGATGCCGGCGCCTGCGGCAAGGTCGTCTGCAGCTGGAACTGAGCCCCGCCCCTCCCGAGGCCACGCCCATGTGCTCCGCCTCCAGCGTCCGCATCGCCGTCGACCCCGACCTGGACGGCGAGAAGGCCCTCGGCATCCGGGAGATGCTGCGCGACTACAACGCCCGCTTCATCGGCCGGCCCGATTGGCTCCCGCTGGTCATCACCGCCCTCGACGGCGACGACGAGATGGTGGGCGGCCTCGCCGGCCAGTACGGCCTCGGCTGGCTGCACGTCGACATGCTGGCCGTCTCGCCGGAGCGCCGGCGCACCGGCATCGGCATGCAGCTGCTCGACCAGGCCGAGCACTGGGCGCGGCAGCGCGGCGCGCTCGGCGTCCACCTCGAGACCATCGAGTTCCAGGCCCTCGAGTTCTACACGAAGCTGGGGTATCGCCGGTTCGGCGAGCAGGCGGACAACCCGCCGGGCTACACCCGGTACTACCTCGAGAAGCGGTTCGACTGATGCGGCACCGGATGCTCGTCGCGCTCGCCCTGCTGCTGGGCGGGGCGCCGCCGTCCGCCGGCGCGCGCCCACACGCCTCTCCGGCCTGCCCCGGCGGCGACGCCGTACCGGCCGCCAGCCTCGTGGCCCCGTCGCTCCTCGGCGGCGAGGACCATGTCGTCGACCGCTGCGCGCGCCTCGTGGGCCACCTCGCGCGCTTCACCCTCCGCCCGACCGGCCCGGACATCGATCCACCGTTCGATCCCCCTGCGCTGGAAATCGACGGCATCGACCTGCTGAAGCAGCGCGTTGCCGAGATGGCCGCCCTTCGCCAGCTCCGGGCGATCGACCGGACCTCGGCCGCCGGGGGCGCCGCGTGGGCCTCCTTGCGCCAGACCGGCACGGCGGTCGGCGAGGTCGTCACGCGGCCCGTGGAAAGCGTCGTCGGCCTGCCGGCCGGTGCCCTGCGCTTCGTGGGACGACGGGCCGGAGAGCTCGGCCGTCAGGCCGCCGATGCGGGAGAACGCGCCGGCGAGGCGCTGGCGGACGCCCCCGGGACCCGAGGCCCCTCGCTCCGTCTCGATGTCCCGGAGGAAGACCCCACCGACGCTGAACCCTGGTGGCGCACCGGCGGCGGCCTCGCGGCCCGGCTCGGGAAGCGCTGGCTCGGCTACAACGCGGCACGGCGCGACCTCGCCGAGCGCCTCGGGATCGATCCCTATTCGGGGAACCCGTGGCTGGACGCGGAAATGGACCGGCTGGCCTGGGCCTCCCTGGCGGGACGTCGCGGGGTCGGCTTGGGATTGGGCCAGATCGGCGGCGTCGCCGGGACCGCGCTCTCGGGCACCGGACGCGCGCACCGCATGGTCTGGACGCAGCCACCGGAGGCGGTCACCGCATGGAACCGGGATCGCCTCGCGCCCCTGCGCTGCGGCGAGGAGGCGCGCGACGAGTTCTTCGACAACGCGCGCTTCAGCCCCACGCTGCAGACCGAGGCCACCGATGCCCTGCTCCGGCTCGCCCCGCAGGAAGGCTGCGATCTGCTGCTGGGCCTCGCCGCGGGCGTCGATCGGGAGGTCGATGCGCGTTACCTGGTCGACGCCCTGCAGCTCCTCGCCGCCGCGCGGCCGCGTTTCCCCGTGCGTTTCGAGTCGGCCGGACCGCTCTGGGCCCTCCGCGACGGCGACGACGGCCTGTGGGTCGCGCTGCCCGTGGACCTGCTGCGCTGGACGCCCGGCGCGGCGGCGGCCTTCGGTTCATCGGCACTGCGCGGCCCGCCCGCCAAGCGCCTGGTGCTCGGCCGGACGGCGAGCCCGCAGGCCCGGGCCGCGCTGCTCGCGACGGGCTGGACGGTCATCGAGGACGCGATGGGACCGGCGCGCGAGCAGGCGGGTCCGCCCGTCGCGCCGCCGCCGTGAGGCTCAGCCGGCCTGGGCTTCGGGCTCGACGCCCAGGTCGGCCGGATCGTCGTTGCTGGACCGCACCAGCCGGTAACCGTGCTGGTAGATGCCTTCCAGCCGCCACTCGCTGTCGCCCTGGAGCCCGAGGCGCTTGCGGAGTCGGCTGACGTAGGTGTCGATGCTCCGCGTGGCGACGTTCGGACCGACGCGCCAGACCTGCGCCAGCAAGGTCTGCCGGCTGACGACCTTGCCGCGCCGCTGGAAAAGGAACACCAGAAGGTCGAACTCGCGATCCGTCAGCTCCACCGGCTCCCCGTGCAGGAGCAGGCGGCGGCGCTCGAGGTCGAAGGTGAAGGGGTCGGCGTCCTCGATGACCTGATGCCCGGTCGGCGGCCCCGAGCGCCGGAGGGCCGAACGGATCCGGGCGACCAGTTCCGCCGGACGCGCCGGCTTGACGATGTAGTCGTCGGCACCGGCCTGCAGGCCCGTGACGATGTCCTGCTCCGAGTCGTTGCCGGTCAGGAAGATCACCGGGAGCCCGCTGCTGGCCTGCCGGAGCTCCCGCAGCAGCTCGAGTCCGGAGACCCCGGGCAGGTTCCAGTCAAGGAGCAGGAGGTCGATGGACTCGGGGCCCATCCGTCGCCGGAACTCGAGCTCGGTCACGTAGTGGAGGCAGTCCATGCCTGCGTTCCCGACCATCGTCCCGATGATCTTCGCCTGGATGGGATCGTCCTCGACGAGTCCGATTTGGATGGTCCGCGACATGGTCCCCTGACTGGCCGGGATTTAGGGATCCGGCACCGCAACATGTTTGACAAGTGTCAATAGTGTCAAGCACGACCGCTTGCCGCAATGGGACCGTGACCGGCAGGCGGATTCGGGCGCGGCCGGTGGGCGCCTTAGAATGGCGCCCCGCCTTCCCCGGATCACCGTCCGTGACCACCCCCACCTCTCCCGCACAAGCCCGCTTCGCCGCCGAGTTGGCCGAGATCCGCGCCGCCGGGCTGTTCAAGGCCGAACGCGTCATCACCAGCCCGCAGGCCGCCGAGATCACCTTGGCCGACGGCCGCCAGATGCTCAATTTCTGCGCCAACAACTACCTCGGCCTCGCCGACCATCCGGACATCATTGCCTCGGCCAAGGCGGCCCTCGATTCCCACGGCTTCGGCATGGCCTCGGTGCGCTTCATCTGCGGCACGCAGGACCTGCACAAGCAGCTGGAGGCGAAAATCGCCGAGTTCTTCGGCACCGAGGACACCATCCTCTACGCCGCCTGCTTCGACGCCAACGGCGGCCTGTTCGAGCCCCTGCTGGGCGAACCCGACGCGATCATCTCCGACAGCCTGAACCACGCCTCGATCATCGACGGCGTGCGGCTGTGCAAGGCCAAGCGCTACCGCTACGCCAACTGCGACATGGCCGATCTGGAAACGCAGCTGAAGCAGGCCCGCGCCGACGGCGTGCGCGACATCCTGATCACCACCGACGGCGTGTTCTCGATGGACGGCTTCATCGCGCCGCTGGATGAGATCACCGCGCTGGCCGCCAAGTACGGCGCGATGGTGCACATCGACGAATGCCACGCGACGGGCTTTCTCGGCGCCAACGGCCGCGGCAGCGCCGAGGTGAAGGGCGTGATGGACAAGATCGACCTCTTCACCGGCACGCTCGGCAAGGCCATGGGTGGGGCGCTGGGCGGCTTCACCACCGGCCGCCGCGACGTGATCGAGCTGCTGCGCCAGCGTTCGCGCCCCTACCTGTTCAGCAACTCGCTGCCGCCGCACGTGGTGGCCGCCGGCATCACCGCGTTCGACATGTTGGCCAAAGCCGGCGACCTGCGCGAGCGTCTGGCCGCGAACACCGCCTACTTCCGCGCGGAAATGGCCAAGCTTGGCTTCGACATCAAGCCCGGCGTGCATCCGATCTGCCCCGTGATGCTCTACGACGCCCCGCTGGCACAGAAGTTCGCTGCGCGCCTGCTCGAAGAGGGCATCTACGCGATCGGCTTCTTCTTCCCGGTGGTGCCGAAGGGCCAGGCCCGCATCCGCACGCAGATGAGCGCGGCGCACACCCGCGAGCACCTCGACCGCGCCGTCGCCGCCTTCGCCAAGGTCGGTCGCGAGCTTGGGGTCATCACGGGCTGATGCGGGCGAGGCTCCGTCAGCTGTTCCGCCTCGCCGTCGCCACCGACGCCGAGGCCACGCGAGGGCCCGACGGCACCTGGACCACCCGCTGCCTGCACTGCCGCACCCGCCTGCAGGTCGCGGCGGACGGCGAAGCGCTCGGGGGCAGTTCGTTGGAACATGTGGTGCCGCAGGCCTGGTTCGGCCTTCGCGCGGCGGCGGCGCTGACCGCCCAGGTGGGCGACGACCGCGACGATCCGCGCAACTTGGCGGTGGCTTGCCGCCGCTGCAACCAGGACAAGGGCAAGGGCCCGGATGCGAAGGGCCCGCAGGACGCGCGCGCCCACGCGGTGGTGGCCGCCTTGCTGGCGAAACGGCTCGGCCGCTGGCGGCTTCCCCCGGCCGGCAGCGGCTGAGGCACACCCGCCCCGCGGGCGGTCAGCCTCTCAGGGCCGCGACCTCGTCCGGGACGAGCCGGCGCCACGCACCCTTCGGCAGGTCGCCCAGCGCAAGGCCGCCGATGGCCACTCGAACCAGGCGCAACACCGGGTGACCCGCGGCCTTCGCCAAGCGTCGGATCTGGCGGTTGCGTCCTTCATCCAGCACCACCTCCAGCCACGCCGTCTTGCCACCGCTGCGCAGCAGGCTCACGGCTTTCGCCGACAGGCGCTCGCCCCCCTCGTCGATCCCGGCGACCATCGCCGCCCGCGTCGCCTCGTCCGGCACGCCCTCGACCTGCACGTG
>JAJTHD010000153.1 GCA_021297925.1 Lysobacteraceae bacterium | reverse complement strand
GGGTGTCCCGAGCGCCCCGCTTCCTGATCCTCGAAACCGGCCGCCCCGTGCCCAGCCTCCGGCGGCACGGCGACTTCACGCATTGGATCCGCACCGCGGCCGACCTGTCGCGCGACCGGGTCGAGGTGAGCCGCGTGCTCGACGGCGAGCGTCCCGCAACGGCCTCGCGCTACGCCGGCGTGCTGGTGACCGGCTCGGGCGCAATGGTCACGGACCGCGAGCCGTGGTCGGAGTGGACGGCCGGATGGCTGGGCGAGGCGGCCGCGGCCGGCGTGCCGGTGCTGGGCATCTGCTACGGCCACCAGCTGCTCGCCCACGCCCTCGGCGGCCGCGTCGACTGGAACCCGCGCGGCCGCGAGATGGGCACGGTGGCCATCGAACTGCACGAGGACGCGCGACACGACCCGTTGTTCCACGCCCTGCCCGCGCGCTTCCACGCGCAGGCCACGCACCTGCAGTCGGTGACCACCCCACCGCCCGGCGCGGCGGTGCTGGCGCGCTCGGCGCTCGACGACTGCCACGCCTTCCGCTGGGGGGCGTCCGCGTGGGGCCTGCAGTTCCATCCCGAGTTCAGCACCACCCACATGCGCGGCTACATCGCGGCACGCCGCGACGCCCTTTCGGGCGAAGGCCTCTGCCACCGGCGCATGATGGCGTCGGTGCGCCCCTCTCCGGCGGCCCGCCGCCTGCTCCACCGCTTCGTCCGCCATGCCGCCCACCGGCACGGCTGACTCTCCCCTCCATCGACAGGACGCCGCATGAACATCCGCTGGGCAGGTCTCACCGCTCCCTTCCGCTGGCTGGTCGCCGCCATCGACATCGGCCGCCACCAGCCCGGCCTCGTGCTCGCGGCGATCGCCACGATCGTGGCGCTCGAAGCGTTGCCCGGACTGTTCGCCAACCTGCTGGGCGGGGGATCGTCCACCACCGTGATGGTCGCCCAGTTCGCCGGCCTGCTGCTGGGGCTCCTCGTCGCCCCCGTGCTGAAGGCCGGTCTCTACGACCTGCTGGAACGGAGCGAGCAGGGGCGCGACGGCACCTACGACGAGCTGTTCGCCGGCTTCCGGAACGGCCGGTACGGCGCGCTGGTCGCCGTCACCCTCCTCACGGTCGGTGTGTTCCTGCTCACCGGCCTGGCCATGGCGCTGGCCGCGGCGCTGACCGGCGCCCTCGCGGACCTGCCGGCCGTGGCCGCCTGGTTCGAGCAGGTGCAGGCGCTGCAGGCCAAGGCCGGAGCGGGGACGCCGGTGCCGCCGGACCAGATGCCGATGCCGCCGCAAGGGCTGGTCGGCATCGGGCTCGTGATGCTGGCCTTCAGCCCGGTGCTCGTGGTGCTGACGATCGCCAGCCACTGGGCCCTGATCGCGGTCGCGCTGCGCGGACTGGGCCCCGTCGCGGGGCTCGCGACGGGCCTGCGCGCCGCCTTCGTCAATGCGCCGTCGATCCTGCTCGTCCTGCTCGTCCTGCTGCTGCCGCTGCTCCTGATCGCGGGGATGGCCGCGCTGCTGCTGGGCGGCATCATCGCCCTCGCGAACCTCGCGGGCCCTGCGGTCGGGAACCTGGTGTCGACGCTGCTCGTGATGGGCATCGCCATCGTGCTCAGCGGCGTGGCGTACGGCTTCCTGTGGCAGGGCTGGCAGGATTCGTGCGGCGGACGCGACGAGCCGACCGGCCCCTCGACGGCCCCGCCCGGCCATTTCGAGGCCTGACCTCAGGCCCCCAGCACGACCAGCACGCGACCCAGCAGGACGACCGGCACCAGCACCAGGGCCACGGCGGCCGCGACCTGCAGGCCCAGCCAGGCGACCGCCCATCGGGGCAGTGGTCCGGTGCCGCCCTCGACTCGGGTTCCGGCCACGAGGTCGTGCAGGGCCCGTCCGTCGGCGCGCCACGCGACCAGCGCGTGGCCGAGGTGGAGCAGGAGCCAGCTCGGGGCCGCGGCGATGAAGCGCAGCAGCAGGCGCGCGGGCCGCGGCCGCGCGCCATCGACGGTCGACACGCGGAGGCCGAGAAGGCGCTTGCCCGGCGTGGCCTGCGCCGCGGAGGCTTCGAAACCGACGCACCAGAGCGCGAAGACGCCCACCACCAGGACGAGCGCCAGCCCGACATCGGCGACAAGGCGGCCCACGGTGCCCGTGAGCACCGCGGCGAAGCCCGTGTCGGCCTGCAGGGCCGCGACCAGGTCGAAGGCGCCGTACGCGCCCTGGTCGAAGGCGCGCACCATCGCGGCCTCGCTGGCGGCCTGCAGCGCGCGCCACGCCGAGAGGGCGTCGGCGACCGGTGCCGCGACCACCAGCGCCATGGCCGGCGCCGTCATCGCCGCGTCGAGCGTCCACGCGGCCCAGCGGGCGCGGAAACGGGTGGCGCCCATCGGCGGGCTCAGGTCGGCGCCACCGCCGGGCGACCACGCAGCAGCACCCGGCCGACCAGCAGTCCGATCTCGTAGAGCAGCCACATCGGCACCATCAGCAGGACCATCGACAGGCCGTCCGGCGGCGTCAGCAGCGCGGCGAGGATGGCGATCACCACGATGACGTAGCCGCGCCATTCCGAAAGCTGGGCCGGCGTCACCCAGCCGAGCAGGATCGCCACCAGCACGGCGATCGGCAGCTCGAAGGCGAGCGCCGACGCCAGCGCCATGACCAGTACGAAGCTCAGGTAGGCATTGATGTCGGTCATCATCGCCACGCCCTCGGGCACGGTGGCCGTGAGGAAGGCGAACATCGCCGGCAACATCACGAAGTAGGCGAAGGCGAGGCCGACGTAGAACAGCACCACCGCGGCGACCAGCAGGGGCAGGGCCATGCGCTTCTCGTGGCGGTACAGGCCCGGCGCGACGAAGGCCCAGGCCTGGTAGAGCATCCACGGCGTGGCCACGAGCAGCGCGGCGAAGAAGGCGAGCTTCACCGGCGCGAAGAACGGCGAGGCGACGTCGATGGCGATGAGCTGGCCGCCCTCGGGCAGGAAGCGCAGCAGGGGCTCGGCGAGCGCGCTGTAGAGCTCGTTCGCGAAAGGCACGAAGCCAAGGAACGCAACGGCGAGGCCCAGCAGCGCACGCAGCACGCGCGCCCGCAGCTCCAGCAGGTGGGCCATCAGGCCGAGGCCTTCGTCGGCGCTGCCGTCCGCGGTGGTCATCGTCGGGGACTCAGGGCACCGGCGGCGCGGCGTCGGGCCGCGCGGGAGCGGACGGCGACGGCCCGGCGGACGGCGACGGCCCGGCGGACGGCGCGGACGCATCGGCGGACGGCGGGTCGTCGCGCAGGCCTTCCCGCAGCGAGGCATCCATCCCGCGCAGGTCCTCGCGGACGCGATCGGCCGCGTCCTGCAGGTCGCGGCGGACGCCGCCCAGGCCGGTCTTCAGCTCCTCGGCGGCGATCTCGCGCTCCAGCTCGGCCTTCATCGCGAACCATTGCGCGCGGGCCTTCCGGACCCAGAGGCCAGCGAGGCGGGCGGCCTTCGGCAGGCGCTCCGGGCCGAGCACGACCAGCGCGATGACGCCGATCAGGCCGATCTCGATCCAGCCGAGTTCGAACATCGCCGGGCCTCAGCGCGCCGGGCTCAGGGGGCCGGGCGGTCGCGGTCGGCGGGGGTGCCCGTCGAACCGGCGGGCGGCGCGGCCGGGTTCGACGGCGGATCGAGACGGGCCGGAGGCTCTTCGGACGACGCGTCGCCCATGCCCTTCTTGAAGCTCTGGATGGCCTTGCCGAGGTCGCCGCCAATGCCGACGAGGCGCTTGGCGCCGAAGACCACCAGCACGATCAGCAGGATGATGACGAGTTCGCGGAAACCAAACATGGGCAGACCCCCCGGGGCAGGCCGTCAGGATAGCGCAGGCGACGACGGGGCACGGGCGCCGCCTCGATGCGTCAGCGTCGTGCGGCGGCGGCGCTGGCTTCCTCGAGCTTGTCGCGGAAGGCCACGACGGCGTTGACCTGCGGCCGAACGCGATTCTCGAGGATCATCCGGGCCGTCACGTCGCGGCCGTAAACGCGGCGGTTGGCGCGGTTGTCGATGGCGATGACCGCGCCGTCCAGCGCAATGCCGGCGAACAGCCCACGGGCGCGCGAGTAGCTGTAGATCTCGGCCTCAAGCCGACCGTCGGTGCTGGCCTGGGCCGAACGGCCGACCGGGCCGGCGGCGACGGCGGCATCGGCGCCAAGGGTGAACTTGCCGTTGACGATGTTGTCGACGCCGCGGCGGGTGCGGAACACCAGGACCACGTCGGCCGCCTGGACGCCGGCCTGGAAGCCGAAGCTGCCGCCGCCCAGCGTGATGAAGCTCGGGTTCGACCACGTGCCATCCGCGCCGCGCACGGCGATCAGGCCCTTGCCGCCGCGGCCGCCGACCACCAGGCCGGCCTTGACGACATCCGGCAACACGGCGATCGCCTCGGCCTCGCGGATCAGCCGCTCGGGGATGGACTCCTCGGGGATCCGCAGCACTTCCGACAGGACGCGCACGGCATTCTCGGCGCGCTCGATCTCCTTCTGCTGCGCGATGGCGGCGACGGGGAGGAGCAGGGCCAGCAGGGCGGTGAGGATCAGGCGCATCGGCGTCTCCGGTCGGGGGAACAGGGGAGGAAGTGTCGACCGCGGCCCTTGAGCCGGGCATGAACCCGCCCTGACGCGGTCGGGCGGATAATGCGTGTTTTCCCCAACCGGCGCCCACCGCATGCACACGGCCTTCCGTCCCGCGCCCGACCGCCCCGGCGACCGCACCGGCGTCCTGCTGGTCAACCTCGGCACGCCCGACGCGCCGACGCCGGCCGCGGTGCGGCGGTACCTCGCGGAATTCCTGCACGACCATCGCGTCGTCGACCTGACGCGGTGGCTCTGGTGCCCAGTGCTGCATGGGATCATCCTGCCGCTGCGCTCTCCGAAGGTCGCCAAGGCCTACGCGTCGATCTGGACGGCGGACGGCTCGCCGCTGCTGGCCGGCACGAAGCGGGTCGGCGCGGCGCTGGCGGAAGCGCTGCCCGGCATCGACGTCCGCGTCGCCATGCGCTACGGCCATCCCTCGGTGCCGTCGGTGATGCAGGCGATGGACGAGGCGGGCGTCGGGCGCCTGCTCGTGCTGCCGCTGTACCCGCAGTACTCGGCCAGCACGTCGGCGAGCGTGCACGACGCGGTGATGCGCGAGCTGCTGCGCTGGCGCCGCCAGCCGGAAATGCATTTCGTGCAGGACTACCACCGCGACCCGGCCTGGGTCCGCGCGGTGGCCGATTCGATCCGCGCGCACTGGGCCGCGAACGGCCGCGGCGACCGCCTGTTGATGAGCTTCCACGGCATCCCGCAGCGCTTCGTCCGTGGCGGCGATCCCTACCAGGCGCAGTGCGAGGCCGGCGCCCGCGCCATCGCCACCGAGCTTGGCCTCGGCGAAGGCGAGTGGTGGCTCACGTTCCAATCGCGCTTCGGGCGCGAGCCTTGGCTGCAGCCCTACACCGACAAGACCCTCGAGCAGTGGGGCCGCGAGAAGGTCGGCACGGTCGACGTGGTCTGCCCGGGCTTCGCGGTGGACTGCCTCGAAACCCTCGAGGAGATCGCCGAGCAGAACGCCCATGCCTACGTCGAGGCGGGGGGCACGGCCCTGCGCTACATCCCTTGCCTGAACGACGGCCCGGCCCACGTCGCCGCGCTGGCGGGCGTGGTCCGACGCGCACTCGGCGTGGTGCCCTCGGCCGCGCACGCATGAGCGCCGCCCGCGAGATCACCCTCGCCACCGGCCGCGGCCGCCTCGCGGCGCTGCGAAGCGGCGATCCGAAGGGGCCGAAGCTGCTCGCCCTGCACGGCTGGCTGGACAACGCCGCCAGCTTCGAGCCGCTGTTGCCGGAGTTGGCCGACGTCGACCTGGTCGCGCTCGACCTCGCCGGGCACGGTGCCTCCGAGCACCGGGCCACGGGCTACGACTACGTCTACGCGGACTGGGTGCACGACGTGATCGACGTGCTCGACTCGCTGGGCTGGGAGCGGGCCGACCTGCTCGGCCATTCGATGGGCGCGACGATCGCCAGCACGGTCGCGGCGGCGGCGCCGGAGCGCGTGCGCCGACTCGCGCTAATCGAAGGCCTCGGGCCGCTGGGCGGCGACGCCGGGGCGGCCGGCCTGCGGCTGCGCGAAGCGATCGCCGCGCGGCGGGCCTACGAGGCCCGGGCCGGCGAACCGCCGCGGCGTATCCCGACGATGGCGGCGGCGGTGACGGCGCGACTGATGGCGACGCCGATGCGGGTCGAAGACGCGGAGCGCATCGTCGACCGCAATCTGCAGGCGACCGAGGACGGCTTCGCGTGGCGCTCCGACCCGCGGCTGCGGCTGCCCTCCACGCTCCGGCTCAACGAGGAGGCCGTGCAGTCGATCCTGCGCGCCATCGAGGCGCCGACGCTGCTGGTGGCCGCCACGCCGTCGCCGAGCTATTTCACGCCCGCGCAGCGCGCGGCGCGGGCGGCCTGCGTGCGCGACCTGCGCGTCGAGGTGCTCGAGGGTGGGCACCACCTGCACATGGAGCACCCGGCGAGGGTGGGCGCGCTGCTGCGGGATTTCCTCGCGGGTTGAGGACGGAGCGCTGCACCGGGCGCGTGGCCGGGCTGTGGCGAACCGCGCGCGGCGCGGGGGGTTCCGCGGCCAGCGAGCCACGGAGGGCGAGCGCCGCGAGTGAGGGCAGGACGCCCGATCGAGCGGACAGCGGACGCCCCGCGTCGAAGGCAGGTTCGCCGCGCGATCCCCAAGCGCCGTCGCCTTGGAAGCGTGCCTGCGGTCGCGAGATGCATCACCGGCAGCGCGCCTGCCGTCGCGAGCCGCCGAACCCCGGTCGGCTCAGGCTCCGCGTCCCGCTCCGCATTCGCCCGCGCTCGGCGTCCTGCCTCGCTGCCGGGGAACCGGCGACCCGCGGGCGCGGCGCGGGGGCCATCCGGCGAATGACGCTCGCGGCGCGGCCGTGGCGAACCGCGCCCGGCGCGGGGCGTTCCGCGGCCAGCGAGCCACGGAGGGCGAGCGCCGCGAGTGAGGGCAGGACGCCCGATCGAGCGGACAGCGGACGCCCCGCGTCGAAGGCAGGTTCGCCGCGCGAT
>JAJTHD010000080.1 GCA_021297925.1 Lysobacteraceae bacterium | reverse complement strand
CTCATGATCGAGCGTCTGCAAGATTGATGATGATCTCACCACCCTGCAGGCACCCGCACAAAACACCTGCGCGTACTTTCAAAGATCCGCCCCGCTTCGCGCCTTTCGCGCTACCGGGCGTTTCGCCCGAGGGAGCCGCACCCTATACAGCAGTTTCGAATTCCGTCAACACCGCAAAGCGCCTACGTCCTCCTCCACGCCCCTCCCCCGCAACGCCCGTCTCCAAGCCACCCAGCGAAGGGGCGCGAACTATAGGCAATCAACATCCCGACGTGCAAGCCTGCCGGCAGGCATCAGGGTGACGGCCTCGAGCACCGTTCAGGTTCATGCCATCCCGCCCAAAGGCCACGTTTCTCCACGGCCGGAGCGACGCCTCGCGCGGTCGCAACGGTGCGTCGCCCGACCCGTCCGCCCGGGCGCGCCTCAGCGACTCGCGCGACTCACGGGCTCGCGCGCAGGGCGACCCGGGCGAAGGTGCGCTTGCCCACCTGTAGGACACCCTCGAAGCCGGGGCCGAACAAGCGCTGGGGATCGTCGACCACCTCGCCGTCGATACGGACGGCGCGCTCCTTGAGCTTGCGCATGGCCTCGGAATTGCTCGGCGTGAGGCCCGCCTGGGTGAGCAGGGCGGCGATACGCAGCCCTTCGGCGGGTACCGGGAGTTCGCTGAGCGGCAGTTGCGAGGTGTCCCCTGCGCCGGTGACGACCGCCTGCCAGCCCGCGACCGCCTTCTCCGCCTCCGCCGCGCCGTGGAAGCGCGCGGCGAGTTCGCGGGCAAGACGAAGCTTCAGGTCACGGGGATGGAGGGCGCCGCAGGCGACGTCCTGCTTGAGCGTCGCCATTTCGGACAGCGAGATCTCGAAACTGAGCAACTCGATCCAGCGCCACGTGAGATCGTCGCCGATCTTCATCGTCTTGGTGACGATGTCGATCGCCGGCTCGTTGATGCCGATGTAGTTGCCCAACGACTTGCTCATCTTGTTGACGCCGTCGAGGCCCTCGAGCAGCGGCATCGTCATGACCACCTGCGGCGCTTGGCCGTGGTGCTCCTGGAGCCCGCGCCCCATCAGGAGGTTGAAGGTCTGGTCGGTGCCGCCCAGCTCGACATCGGCCTTCAGCGCCACCGAGTCGTAGCCCTGCACCAGCGGGTAGAGGAATTCGTGGATGGCGATGGGGTGCTGGCCGGCGAAGCGCTTGCTGAAATCGTCGCGCTCGAGCATCCGGGCGACGGTGTGCTGGGCCGCGAGCTTGATCATGTCGGCCGCTGTCATGGCGCCGAACCACTCGCTGTTGAAGCGGACCTCGGTCTTCTCGCGGTCGAGCACCTTGAAGACCTGGTCGGCGTAGGTCTTCGCGTTCGCCAGTACGTCATCGCGCGTGAGCGGCTTGCGCGTGGCGCTCTTGCCGGTCGGGTCGCCGATCATCCCAGTGAAGTCGCCGATCAGGAAGATGACCTGGTGACCGAGGTCCTGGAACTGCCGCATCTTGTTGAGCAGCACGGTGTGGCCAAGATGCAGATCGGGGGCGGTCGGGTCGAAACCCGCCTTGATGCGCAGCGGGCGGCCGCTGGCGAGGCGCGCTTCGAGGTCCTCGTGCTTCAGGATGTCGTCGGTGCCCCGGACCAGCATGGCGAGGGCGGAATCGGTGGTGGTCATGAGGCTCACGGGATGGAGGAATGGGCCGACCACCCCGTCCGGACGGGAGGATTGGCGTTAACCCGAGGTTAAACGCTCAAGGTGGAAAAATCCAAGCGCCACAAGGGTTTGACGCTGCTTTTCAGCTCTGGGTAAGGTACCCGCCGTCCCCTGTCCGGAGCCGCGCCTTGTCGAACCCGTCCCGCCTCGCGCCTGCGGCGCCGCGCGTGCTCGCGATCGCGGTCGCTGGCGTGCTCTTGGCCACCCTCGGATCGATCGTCCCCGCCCTCGACCGTGCCCTCGAGGCCAGCGAGGCGCCAGCCACGACGACGCTCGCGGTGGCATTGCCGCCCCCGCCGCCGTCCGAAGCCCCCGCCCCGAAGGAGGATTGGCGCACGGTGCGCGTGCAGCCGGGCCAGACCCTCGGCAGCCTGTTCGCCGACCTCGGCCTGCCGGCATCGACGATGCACCGGATGCTGGAAGTCCCGGAGGCGACCCAGCTCGCCTCCCGCCTGAAGGTGGGCAGCGAGCTCGCCTTCGACATCGGCCCCGATGGAGAGCTTCGCGGGCTGCGCTTCGACGCCGGCGAGACCCGTCGCATCCACCTTGCGATGGAGGGGGACGACGTGCGCCGCGAAGTGATCGAGCGCGCGGTCGAAACCCGCGTCGTCGTGGCCGGTGGCCAAATCCGCTCGTCGCTGTTCGCCGACGGCGCCCGCGCCGGGCTCTCGGCAGGCGTGATGAACGACATGGTCAAGGCGCTGCAGTACGACATCGACTTCGGGCAGGACCTGCGCGAAGGCGACAGCTTCCAGATCGTCTACGAGGAACTCTGGCGCGAGGGCGAGCGCCTGCGCGACGCCGGTGTCGTCGCCGTCAACTTCGTCAACCAGGGCAAGGCGTACACGGCGCTGCGCTTCGATCGCGATGGCCAGTCCGAGTTCTTCGACCTCGAAGGCCGTCCGCTGCGCAAGAGCTTCATGCGCACGCCCATCGAGTTCGCCCGGCTGTCCTCGGGCTTCGGCGCACGGCGCCACCCGGTGCTCAACCGCATGCGCATGCACAAGGGCGTGGACTACGCCGCGCCGGTGGGCACGCCGATCTTCGCGGCCGGCGAGGGCCGGGTGAAGTTCGCCGGCTGGCAGAACGGCTACGGCCGCACGGTCATCCTCGACCACGGCAACGGCATCACCACGCTGTACGCGCACATGTCGCGCCTCGGCAGCTATCGCGTGGGCCAGCGCGTCCGCCAGGGCACGACGATCGGCTACGTCGGCATGAGCGGCCTGGCGACCGGCCCGCATCTGCATTACGAGTTCCGCGTGGGCGGCATGCACAAGGACCCGCTGAAGGTGACGCTGCCGAAGCCGGAGCCGCTGCGTGGGCCGGCGCTGGCGGAGTTCCGCCGCGCCACCGCCCCGGCGCTGGCGCAGCTGAGGCGCGTCGGGGGCGTGCAACTCGCCGACCGCTGACGCGGCCGCGATGGGCCTCTACCTCGGGCTGATCTCCGGGACCAGCGCGGACGGCATCGACGCCGCCCTCGTCGCCTTCGATGCCGCCGGCCGCCCGTCGATCCGGGCCAGCCGGACCTCGCCCTACCCCGCGCCCCTCCGGGCCGAAGTGCTTCGGGTGTCCCAAGGAGATGCGAGGCTCGACCTCGACGCCTTCGGCGCCCTGGATGCCGCCTTGGGCGAAGCGTTCGCATCGGCGGCACGGGTGCTGATGGCCGACGCCGGCGTGACGCCGGACCAGATCACCGCGATCGGTTCGCACGGGCAGACCCTGCGCCACCGGCCGCGCCCGCCCCACCGTTTCACGCTGCAGGTCGGCGACCCGCACGTCATCGCGGAACGTACCGGCTGTACCGTCGTCGCCGACTTCCGGCGACGCGACGTCGCGGCGGGCGGCGAAGGCGCACCGCTGATGCCGGCCTTCCACGCCGACGTACTCGCCGCCGACGAGCCGCGGGCCGTGCTGAACCTCGGAGGCATCGCCAATCTCACGCTGCTGGCGCCGGGCACCCCGGTGCGTGGCTTCGACACGGGGCCGGCGAACGGCCTGATGGACGCATGGTGCCTCGCCCACACCGGCGCCCCTTTCGACCGCGATGGCGCCTGGGCGGCGCGGGGGACGATCGACGGCGCCCTGCTGGACCGCCTGTTGTCCGACCCGTGGCTGGCCCTGCCGCCCCCAAAGAGCAGTGGGCGGGACCAGTTCCACCTGGACTGGCTGGCCGCGCATCGGGCGGGCCACGAATCGCCGCAGGACGTCCAGGCCACGCTGCTGGCCTTCAGCGCCCGCACCATCGTCGACGCGCTCCATGCGACGCTGTCCGGCTGCCGCCGGCTCATCGCCTGCGGCGGCGGCGTCCACAACCGGGCGCTGATGGAGCGGCTGTCGGCCCTGCTGCCCGGGGTGGTCGTGGAGACGACCGGGGCCCACGGGCTGGACCCGGACGCGGTCGAGGCGGCGGGTTTCGCTTGGCTGGCCCGGCAGACGCTCGAGGGTCTTCCGGGGAACCGGCCGGAAGTGACGGGCGCGGCCGGGCCACGGGTGCTCGGCGCGATCATCCCGGCGTGAGGGCCGCGATCACTCGCCTTCGGGAGGGCGCGTCACGTAAGCCGGCGCATCGTCCGGCAGCCCGTTGATGGCCCGCATCGCCTCCTCGAAGGCGCGGGCTTCTTCGTCATTCCACGTGCCCCGGAGGCGGGCGATGTCGCCCGGCACCGGCGGCGGCTCCGGCTCGACAAGTCCGAGCGCCTGCTTCAGAAGATGCAGGATGACGTCGTTGAGCGGCCAGCCTTTCTGTCGCGCGAGCTCCTTGAGACGCTCGGCGACGCGCTCATCGATGTCGCGGACGAGGAAATCGGCCATGGGGGTGGGGCCGCGCTGCGGGCGGGATCAGGGCTTCGAGCTTACGCCTTCGCCGCGCTGACGGGGGAGGACAGCGACTCGATCTCACGGCGCATCCACCAGACCATCCATACGCCCGGTGTGGCGACGAGCAGGGAGCTGAGGAAGAACGCCGCCCAGCCGAACTCCTCGGCGAGCACGCCGGCGATCGGACCGACGAAGACGCGGCCGAGCGCGGCGAAAGCCGACAGCAGGGCGTAGTGCGTGGCGGAGAAGCGCGCGTTGCAAAGGCCCATCAGCAGGGCGACCAGCGCTGCCGTGCCCATGCCACCGGACAGGTTGTCGATGCCGATCGCCAACAGCAGCAGGCTGTCGAGCCTGGTCGGGTGGTCGAGCGCGACCACCCAGAGGTCGAAGGCCGGCAGCAGCGTGCTGCCCAGCGCACCGGCGCCGTAGTGCGCGAGCGCCCAGTAGCCGAGGTTGGAGACCAGCTGCAGCAGGCCGAAGGCCAGCAGGGCCGTCGACAGGCGCAGGCGCAGCATCAGCAGGCCACCGAGCGTGGCGCCGACGATGGTGGTCAGCAGGCCGATCGACTTGTTGGCGATGCCCACCTCGGCCTGCTCGAAACCCATGCCCTTCATCAGGAAGGTGGTGCCGAGGCTCATCGCGTAGGCGTCGCCGATCTTGTAGAGCACGATCATGGCGAGGAACGCCCACGCGCCGGGCTGCGCGAAGTAGCTGGCGAGGCCCACGGTGAGCGTCTCGAAGCGGGCGCGCTGCGCCAGCAGCCGGCGACCGCCATAGGCCAGCGCCGGCACCAGCAGGGCGGCCAGCCACAAGCGCGTGCCGGGATCCTCGACCGCGCGCAGCAGCAGGTCGCCGAGCGCGGCGCCCAGCACGAGACCACCGATGTCGCCGCGACGTGCGGCCCACAGGCCGAGGCCGAGCGCCAGCGTGATCTGCACGACGAGCACGCCGAGGCGGCCCCAGCGATCGCCCTCGCCCGGCGCGAGGCCGCCGATATCGACGCCCAACCCGGCCAATCGCACGCCGAGATAGACGCCGGCCAGCAGGCCGAGGAAACCGAGCAACTCGCGAAGCGGGCCGACCAGTTCGCGCGGCGGTAGCGGCGCGAGCTTCGGCAGCGCCAGCGCCGAAAACACGGCGCAGCCGACCATGATCCAGGCCATCGCGCGGTACACCTCGGGCCAGCTGCCCCACTGCTCGGCCCAGATCAGGCTGATGCCGCCCGACAACACCATCGCCGCGCGATAGCCGAGCACCGCCAGCGAGCCGCCGAGGCCGCGCTCGGCCGGCGCGAGCAGTTCGGTGCGGTAGGCATCGATCGCGATGTCCTGCGTGGCCGACAGCAGGGCCACGCCGACGGCCACCATGGCGAAGGCCTGCGTCTGCACGCCGGGCGAAAGCTGGGCCATGGCCAGAAGGGACGCGGCCAGGGCGACCTGGGTCATGACGATCCAGCTACGACGACGGCCGAGGCCCGGCGGCTCGAAGCGGTCGACCAGCGGTGCCCACAGGTACTTGAAGGTGTAGGGGACGCCGACCAGCGCGAAGAAGCCGATCGTGGCGATGTCGACGTTCTCGATGGTGAGCCAGGCCTGCATGGCGCCGCCGACGAGGGCCAGCGGCAAGCCCGAGGCGAAGCCCAGCACCAGGACGACGAGCAGGCGGTGCAGGCCGACCAGCGTGCGCGGCGTGGCGCTCATGCGGGATCGTAGTCGACGACGTAGGGCGCGTGGTCGGAGAAGCGCGGCTCGGGGTGGATCGCGCAATCGCGGGCGCGGGCGCCGAACGCCGGGCTGGCCAGCTGGTAGTCGATGCGCCAGCCGACGTTCTTCGCGCGGGCCTGCCCGCGCTGGCTCCACCACGTGTAGTCCTGCCCTTGAGGGCGAAGGCGGCGGTAGGTGTCGATCCAGCCGTCCTCGATCGTCAGCGCGGTCATCCATGCCCTTTCCTCGGGCAGGAAGCCGGAGTTCTTCTGGTTGGACTTCGCGTTGCGGATGTCCATCGTGGTGTGGGCGATGTTCCAGTCGCCGCAGACCACGACGTCGCGCCCGCTGGCGAGCAGGACCTGCAGCTTCGGCCGCAACCACGCCATCACGTCGAACTTGAAGCGCTGCCGTTCCTCGCCAGAGCTTCCGGAAGGCAGGTAGAGCGACACCACCGAGAGGGGGCCGAAGCGGGCTTCCAGCCAGCGACCCTCCTCGTCGAACGGCGCCCAACCGAGGCCCGTCACGAGGGCATCCGGCATCCGCCGGCTGTAGACCGCGACGCCCGAATAGCCCTTCTTCGTGCTCGCGTCGCGGAAGGCCACGTGGTAACCGCCGGGGCGGAACTGCGCTTCGGCGAGCTGGTGTTCCTGCGCCTTGGTTTCCTGCACGCAAAGGACGTCGATGCCCTGCACGGCGAACCAGTCGAAGAAGCCCTTGCTGGCGGCCGAGCGCAGGCCGTTGGCGTTGAAGCTGCAGATGCGCACGCATCCTCCGGGGCGATGGACGCGGCATTGTCGCAGGGCGGGCCACGCGACGCGCGGCCATCGGCCGACGGGATCGATCCGCTAAGCTGGCGGCTTGGCGCCCGGCCGGCGCCCCCGCCTCCCCGGAGTCCCGCGTGACGACGCACCGTCCCCGTTTCCTCGAGCTCGCCCTGCGCTGCGATGCCCTGCGCTTCGGCACCTTCCACCTCAAGTCGGGGCGGGACAGCCCGTACTTCTTCAACGCGGGGCAGTTCAACTCGGGTGCTGCCTTGGCCGGCCTCGCCGACTGCTACGCCGAGGCGCTGCTGGCGCGAGGGTTGGACTTCGACATGCTGTTCGGGCCGGCCTACAAGGGCATTCCGCTGGCCACGGCCCTGGCCGTGGCGCTGGCGGCCCGCGGGCGCGACGTGCCCGTCGCGTTCAACCGCAAGGAGGCCAAGACCCACGGCGAGGGGGGCAGCCTGATCGGGGCGCCGCTCAAGGGACGCGTGCTCATCGTCGACGACGTCATCACGGCGGGCACCGCGATCCGTGAATCCGTGGGACTGATCCGCGCCGCCGGCGCCACGCCCTGCGGCGTGGTGATCGCGCTGGACCGGCAGGAGCGTGGCACCGAGGGCACCCGCTCGGCCGCCGCCGAGGCCGAGGCCACGCTTGGGATCCCCGTGGTGGCGGTGGCCACCTTGGCCGACCTGCTCGACTACGTCGGCGACCGCCCGGACCTCGCCCTGCACCGGGACCGCCTGCTGGCGTATCGTGAGGCGTATGGCTCCCGAACGGACTGAGGACCCGCCATGCCCCTTCGAACACCTCCGGCCTCCCTCCTGCTGATCGCGGCCTTCGCGGTGGTCGCGACCGTCCTCGGGGTCGCCCAAGCCAAGGAGCCGGAGAAGCGGCTCTACCGCTGGACAGATGCCGACGGGAAGGTCCACTACACGGACTCGCTCCCGCCCGAGGTGGTCGACAAGGCCCGTCAGGAACTGAGCGCGCAGACCGGCTTGGTCCGCGAAGCGGTCGGCCAGGCCATGCCGGAGAAAGAGCGCCGGGCCGCGGAGGCCCTCGCCCAAAGCGCGGCCGAGCAGCAGGCACGGCGCGAGAACAACCGGCGCGCCGACGAGGCGAAGGTCAGCAGCTTCCGCACGGAGAACGATCTGCGCGCCGCGTATGCGCAGCGGACCGTGATGATCGACGACAACCTGGCGTCGCTGCGCGCGGCCATCGCCGCCCAGCGCGGCAGCCTGACGGAGCAACTCCAGATCGCTGGCGACGCCGAGCTGTCCGGACGCCCCGTGCTGGAACGCACCGCAAAGGCGATCGAGGACATGCGTCGCGAGGCGGGGAACCAGGAGCAGACCGTGGCCCTGCGTTCGGCGGAGAAACAGATGCTGCAGGAAGAGCTCGACCGCCTTGTCGCCCTGTTCCGCGAACGCCAGGCCAAGGGCCTGACCGGCGCCAACCCGCCCTGAACCAAGCCGGTCAGAACGGCAGCGCGAGGTCGCCGCGCACCGCGAGGAGCGCGGTGCGGAACTCCGCTTGCACGCGGGCCAGCGCGTCCTCGGTGTCGGCCTCGAACCGCAGGACGAGGATCGGCGTGGTGTTCGAGGCGCGGACCAGGCCCCATCCGTCCGGCCAGTCGGCGCGGACTCCGTCGATCGTCGACAAGCGGGCGCCATCGAAGCGGGCTTTCGCGACGAATGCCTCGATGAACGCGTGGGGCTCGCCCTCGGCCATCAGCACCTTGAGTTCCGGCGTACTCACGGCCTTCGGAAGCTCGGCGAACACCTCCTCCGGCTCCTCGGCGCGCGTGGCGAGGATCTCGAGCAGGCGGGCCGCGGCGTAGAGGCCGTCGTCGAAGCCGTACCAGCGCTCCTTGAAGAAGAAATGGCCGCTCATCTCGCCGGCAAGCTCGGCGGCCGTCTCCTTCATCTTCGCCTTGATCAGCGAATGGCCGGTCTTCCACATCAGCGGGCTGCCGCCGTTGCGGAGCACGTAGCCCGAGAGATGCCCCGAGCACTTCACGTCGTAGATGATGCAGGCGCCGGGATTGCGCTCGAGGACGTCGGACGCGAAGAGCATCAGCAGGCGATCGGGATAGATCATCTCGCCGCTGCGGGTGACCACGCCCAAGCGGTCGCCGTCGCCGTCGAAGGCGAGCCCGACGTCGGCGCCTGCGCGCTGTACGGCCTGCACGGGGTCCTCGAGGTTGTGCGGGTCGCTCGGGTCCGGATGGTGGAACGGGAAGGTGCCGTCGATGTCGCAATAGAGCGTCTCGACGTCCGCGCCAATCGCCTCGAGCAGGCGCGGGCCGAGGTCGCCGGCGACGCCGCTGCCGGCATCCACCACCACGCGCAGGCGGCGCTCGATCTGGATGTCGCCGGCGATGCGGTCGATGTAGGACTGGCCGATGTCGACGGTCTCGAGGTCCCCGCGCCGCTCGGCGACGGGCATGCGGCCCTCGGCGATGCGGACGTAGAGGTCGCTGATCGCGGCACCCGACAGGGTCTCGCCATCCACGACGATCTTGAAACCGTTGTAATCGGGTGGATTGTGGCTGCCGGTGACGGCGATCGCGCTGCCGAGCCGCAACTCATGCGCGGCGAAGTACGCCACCGGCGTGGGAACCATGCCAACGTCCGTGACGTCGATGCCGGACATGCGCAGCCCATCGATCAGGGAGCGCGCCATCTCCGGGGACGACAGGCGGCCGTCACGGCCCACGGCGATGCCGCGAAGGCCTTTTTCCCCCATCAGCGCGCCGATCGCACGGCCGATCAGCCGGGCGACCTCGGCATCGAGCGTCTGCCCGACCACGCCACGGATGTCGTAGGCGCGGAAGATGCTGCGGTCGACGGCGAGCTCCGGCGACGCCGGGCGGACGTCGATGGGCCTCGCGATCGGCCTGGCGACGGGCTTGGGCTCGGCCTCCATCTGCTCGGCCAGCGTGGGCTCGGCCGGAGGCAGGGCCTTGGCACGCTTCTCGACGAGGCGCTGGGCCCACGCTGCTGCCTTCTCGCGCGGCACGAGCACGAGGGCGAGGCCGCCGAGGATGACGAGCAGGCCTGCGACGCCCTCGACGAGCCCCCCCAGACCGAGGAGGCCCGGATCGGCATACGGGGCCGCGCCGACCACGCGAAGGCGCGAATGGGGGAGCGGCACGGCGCCGAGCTCGGCGCTGCCGGCGAGTTGGACATCACCGGCCTCGACGAGGGCGTGGCTGCCCTGCCGCAGCGCCACGTAGCCGCCGGAAGGCACGTCGGCGACGAGCGGGGCCGTCAGGTCGTCGAGCGGACGGCGGACATAGCCGAGCGCCAGCAGGCCGTCCTTGCCTCGGATCGGCGCGGCGAAGGCGACCCATGCACGGCCCCCGTCCTGGACCACCGCGCTGCGCACGGCGTCGGCATCGAGCGCCGAGGTCAACAGGCCCAGCTTGCCGTAACCGAACTGCGCAGGCGCCGCCCACGCGGCGGCGAGGTCGGCGGGATGCACTTCCACCGCTTCGATGCCCACCCAATCACCGGCCAGCGCGACGCGCGCGGCATCGACGTCGCCCGCACGCAACGCGCCGGCCACCCCGGTCGCCCGCCGGAGGGCATCGAAGCGGGCCTGCTCGTTCGTGATCCACTCGCCCATCGTCGTGCCGGCCTCGGTGCGGATCTCGGCGATGCGGTCCACCAGCGCGCGCTGTCCGTGCAGGGTCCAGCCTCCCCAGGCCAACAGGGTCCCGGCGACGATGGCGACGACGGCGATGACGATGTTGAGGGGGCGGATCTTCGGCGTCGGGCGGGCGGCATCGGTCATGCGTGGGGGGTCTTCAACGGGTGCCGGTGTGGCCGAAGCCGCCGTCGCCGCGGGCACTCGCGTCGAAGGCGTCGACCAAGCGCCAGCGGGCGCGGGCGATGGGGAGGAAGACAAGCTGGGCGACGCGGTCCCCGGGCTCGACGGCGACTGGCGCGCTGCCACGGTTCCAGAGGCTGATCATCAGCGGCCCCTGGTAATCGGCATCGATCAGGCCGGTGAGATTGCCGAGGACGAGGCCGTGCTTGTGGCCGAGCCCGGAGCGCGGCAACACCACCGCGCAGAGCGAGGCGTCGCCGAGATGGAAGGCGAGGCCGCTGGGGACCAGCGCCGCGTGGCCCGGGGCGAGGACGAGCGGCGCGTCGAGCATGGCGCGCAGGTCCATGCCGGCGGACTGCGCCGTCGCATAGTCCGGGAGCGGGAACTCGCGGCCGAGTCGCGGATCGAGGACGCGGAGCGCGACGTCCGGGGTCGGCGTGCTCATCCGGCCTCCAGGCGGTCGGCGATCCAGCCCACCAGTCCGTGCGCGAGGTCCGTCTTCCGCGCCGTCGCGAACTCGCGCTCGCCGCCGTTCCAGTACAGCGTGAGGGCGTTCTCGTCGGCATCGAAGCCGGAGCCCGGCCGGCCGACGAGGTTGGCGGCGATCGCGTCGACCTTCTTGGCGGCGAGCTTGCCGCGTGCGTAGTCCGCGACGTCGTGGGTCTCGGCCGCGAAGCCGAGCACGCAGCGCGGACGGGCCGGGTGCGCGGCGACCTCCGCGAGGATGTCGGCCGTGCGCTCCAGGGTGAGGAGCATCGCGCCCTCGCCTTTCTTGATCTTGCGGTCGGCGACCGCCGCGGGGCGGTAGTCGGCGACGGCGGCGGCGCCGACGTAGGCGTCCTGGCCGGGAAGCGCCCCGATCACCGCCGCATGCATCTCGGCGGCGCTGCGAACGTCGATCCGACGGACGCCGACCGGCGTCGCCAGCTTCACCGGCCCGGCGACGAGGAGGACCTCGGCCCCGACCTGCGCGGCCGCTTCGGCGATCGCGAACCCCATGCGGCCACTGCTGCGATTGCCGAGGAACCGGACGGGATCGAGGTCCTCGAAGGTCGGGCCGGCGCTGACCAGCAGGCGCCGCCCGGCGAGACGCGGCGGCACGGCCGAGGCGGCAAGGTCATCGACGAGGTCGGCGGGTTCACGCATCCGGCCCTCGCCGGTCTCGCCGCAGGCCTGCGACCCGGCCATCGGCCCGAGCACGCGCACGCCGCGAGCCCGCAGCGTGGCGACGTTCGCCTGCGTGGACGGGTTCGCCCACATGACGCGGTTCATCGCCGGCGCGACCGCGATCGGGGCCTCCGTGGCGAGGCAGAGGGTCGTGAGCAGGTCGTCGGCGCGGCCTTGGGCGACGCGGGCCAGCAGATCGGCGGTGGCCGGCGCGACCAGCACCTGCGTGGCCCAGCGGGCCAGCTCGATGTGGCCCATCGCTGCCTCCGCGGCGGCATCCCAGAGGGAGGTCCGGACCGGATGGCCGCTCAGGGCCTGCAGCGTGGTCGCGGTGATGAAGTGCTCGGCGCCGGCGGTCAGGACCACGCGCACCTCGGCACCGGCCTCGCGCAGGCGACGCACGAGATCCGCGGATTTGTAGGCCGCGATGCCTCCACTGACCCCCAGCAGCACCCGCTGTCCGCGCAATTCCAACACTCTTGCCACTCCTCGACGTACGAGGCGGAAGCTTACCCCAGCCTCCATGCGGTTCGGACGGCGGCCCAGCCCACCGCCGGCGATCCTGCCGGCCATGGGAATCCGGGATTGGCCTGTCGAAGAACGTCCGCGCGAACGGCTCCTCGCGCTCGGCGAGGCGGCCTTGGCGGACGCGGAGTTGCTGGCGGTGCTGCTGGGCACGGGCCCGAAAGGCATGGATGCGGTGAGCCACGCGCGCCGGCTCCTCGCCCAGACCGGGGGGTTGCGCGCCCTGCTCGACCTCGATGCAGCCGCCCTGTGCGCGCTGCCCGGCATGGGCCCGGCCCGCGCGTCGTTGCTGAGGGCGGCCTTGGCCGTGGGTCATCGCCACCTCCGGGCGGAGCTGGTGCGCGGCGCCACGCTGGATGGCCCCCAACGGGCCGGCGAGTACTTCAGCCGCTGGCTTCGGCATGCCCCCAATGAACGCTTCGCCGCGCTGTTCCTCGACAACCGCCATCGCCTCCTTGCCGAGCGGGTGCTGTTCGAGGGCTCGATCGACAGCGCCGCCGTGCACCCGCGCGTGGTGGTGCAGGAAGCGCTGCGCTGCAATGCCGCGGCCGTGGTGGTCGCCCACAACCATCCCAGCGGGGTGGCGGAGCCCAGCGCCGCGGACCGCCAGCTGACCGTGCAGCTCAAGCAGGCTTTGGCGCTGGTCGACGTCCGGCTGCTCGACCACTTCGTCGTCGGCGACGGTCCCGCCGTGTCGATGGCAGAGCGGGGCTGGGTGTGAGCCTCGAACGACGAAGCCGCCCCGGGGGGCGGCTTCGGTCGATCCAGTGGCCGCGGGGCGCCCCGCGGCGTGGGGGCATCAGAGCGGGCGGGTCCAGCCGAGCATCCAGTTGTCCGCCGGCGCGTCGCTGCGGAAGGCACCCACGTAATCCGTCGGAACGAACCAGTCGTTGAGCGCGGCCGGCACGCTGCCCGTCGGCGGGAACTGACCCGCCGGGGCCACGCCGTTCGGCAGGACGCCCGTGGCCTGCAGCGCCGAGGTGCCGAGGACCCCATTGCCGCCCTGGCCGGCGAACCACGAGGCGGTGTAGCCCGCCGCCGCGCCGGAACCGTCGGTGGTGTTGGCCGCGCAGCCGAACGTGAGGATGTTCTGGCCGGTGAGTACGCCGGTCAGCGCGGTCGCCGGACCCGCCGCGGTCGTGGTCGGGGCGCCGGCGACCTGCACGCAGCTACGGCGGAAGCCCTGGATGAGCACGTTGTAGAAATTGCCGCCGGTGCCGCTGTTGAGCTGCATGCCGTCGCGGTTCGACCCGGTGGCCGCGGCACGCAGGGTGACGTTGGCGAACAGGCCGCGGGCGCGGGGGCTGGCGTCGGCATTGGTCGGGCTGTTGGACAGCTCGAAGCCGTGGTCCTCGCCAGCGCAGCCGCCCTGCTCCAGCACGCCGAACTGCATCTTGCCGGTGTAGCCCTCGTCCCAGTCGAAGGCATCGTCGCCCGGGCAGGTCACGACGGCGTAGCGCACGTTGGCCGTGCCGCCGAACCACTCGAAGCCGTCATCGGCGCCGCGCCAGGCCTGCAGGTACTCCAGCACCGTGCCCGAGCCCACGGCGTTGAACGTGAAGGAGTTCAGCTCGCGGTTCGCGGCGAACACGTAGCCGGCGTAGCGGACCTGCATGAAGCGGACGACGCCGCTGCTGTCGGCCGCGTTGGTGCCACCGTAGCGGTTCGTGCTGTCCCATTCCGCCACGCAGTTCGGGTTGCAGTTCGCCGGGGCTTGGCCGGAGAGCACCAGACCGCCCAGTTGGCCCGCGGCCGGAGCGCCCGGGGCGCCCGGCAGCTCGTTGCCCGTCGTCATGATGATCGGGAAACGACGGCTGCCTTCGGCGAAGATCTTCGAACCGCGGTTGACGGCGAGGTGGTCGAAGGAGTTCGCGGCGGCCGTCGAGACCAGCAGCGTGCCCGGCTCGATGCGGAGCGTCGCCGGGTTGCCCGAGGTGACGACGTCCGTACCCACCGACACCTTGCCCTGCATCACCCACGTGATGTTGTTGGTCAGCGTGCGGTCGCCGGTGATGGTCGACGGCAGCAGGCAGGCGCGGGGGCCGAAGGCCGGGGCAGGGTTGGAGAAGGACGGGCAAAGCGTGAACGCTTGCTGCCACGCGCAGGTGGCGGCGGTCGATGCGCCGATGCGCTGGAGGTTGAGCGTCTGGTCGGCGAGGCCGGTGCTGGCCTCCATGTCCAGGACCACCGTCATCGCGTTGCAGGTGTTCAGCGTCACGGTGGCGGTGCCGACGCGGGTGTTGGCGGCAGCGGCCGTGGTCGACCAGTTGCCGGCGGCGGTGCGGAAGATGCCGACCGTGCTCGACGTCGACTGGAACTCCGAGAACGAGTCCTGCAGCGAGATCCAGAACGGGTTGCCGGCGTTGTCGTAGATGAAGGTGGCGGCGAAGAAGGTGCCACCGGCGCCGCTGGCGTTCGGGATGTAGTCGACCAGCACGCCGCGGCCGTCCTGCGCCGGGTTGAACCAGCTGCCGTCGAAGGCCTCGGACATGCGGATCGAGGCGCCGGCCTGCGTAGCGGCGAGGGCCAGCGCGCCGGCGAGCGCGAGGCGGGTCGGACGGATCATCAGGGTCATCGGGAACTCCAAGCGGGGAGGCGGCCGTGGAACGGCGGCGGTCAAGTGACGGCCGCGCAAGCATCGACGCGCCCCGTGACAGCCCCTTGGCCGAACCGTGACAGGGAGGTTTCAGGCGGCATCGGGGGGCTTCCGGTACACTGCTTGGTCCCTTGCCGGGAGCGGGTCGCCGCGCCCCTGCCGGCCTCCCGCCCTGCCGGACCGCCCCGTGAAAGAACGCCTCCGCGAACTGCTCGCCCAGGCCCTGCTCGACCTGCGTCGCCACGGCCGCCTCCCGGCGGACCTCGTGCTGCCCGAGGTCGTGATCGACCGCACCAAGACGCCCGAGCACGGCGACTACGCCACCAACCTCGCGCTGCTGCTGGCCAAGCCGGCCAGCCTGAAGCCCCGCGACCTCGCGCAGGCGCTGGTCGACAGCCTGCCGAAGTCCCACCACGTGGCCAAGGTCGACATCGCGGGGCCGGGGTTCCTGAACTTCCACATCGCGCAAGCCTGCCGCCTGGCGACAATCCGCCGCGTTTTCGAGCGCGGCGAGGCCTACGGTCGGGGCGAACCCGGCTCGAAGGACAAGGTCACCGTCGAGTTCGTCTCCGCCAACCCGAACGGCCCGCTGCACGTCGGCCACGGCCGAGGCGCGGCCTACGGCGCGACCGTCGCGAACCTGCTCGAGGCCGCCGGCCACGAGGTCCAGCGCGAGTACTACGTCAACGACGCGGGGCGCCAGATGGACATCCTCGCGGTGTCGGTGTGGGTGCGCTACCACGAACTCGCCGGCGTCGCGCTGCGCTTCCCGGACAACGGCTACAAGGGCGACTACGTCGTCGAGATCGCACGCAAGCTGCGCGCCAAGGTCGGCGACGCCTACAAGCGCAGCGCCAACGAAGTCCTGGACGGCGTGCCCGCCGACGAGTCGCAGGGCGGTGACAAGGAAGCCCATGTCGACGGCCTGGTCGCCCGCGCCAAGGCGCTGCTGGGCGAGGCCGACTACCGCAAGGTGTTCGATGCCGGCCTGGCCTGGTGCCTCGCCGACATCAAGGACGACCTGAAGGGCTTCGGCGTCGTGCACGACAACTTCTTCAGCGAGCGTTCGCTGATGACCGACGGCTACGTCCAGCGCGCGATCGACACGCTGCGGGCGAACGGGCACCTCTACGAGCAGGACGGCGCGCTGTGGTTCCGCGCCACGACCTTCGGCGACGACAAGGACCGGGTGGTCACGCGCGAGAACGGCGTGACCACCTATTTCGCGTCCGACCTCGGCTACCTGCTGAGCAAGTTCGAGCGCGGCTTCGACCGCGCGCTCTACATCTTCGGCGCCGACCACCACGGCTACATCGCCCGCCTGAAGGCCGCGGCGCAGGGCCTCGGCCTCGACCCGGCGAAGATCGACATCGAGCTCGTGCAGTTCGCCATCCTGTTCCGCGGCGGCGAGCGCGTGCAGATGTCGACCCGCGCCGGCAGCTTCGTGACCCTGCGCGAGCTGCGCGAGGAAGTGGGCACCGACGCCGCGCGCTTCTTCTACGTGATGCGCGGCAACGACCAGCACCTCGACTTCGACCTCGACCTCGCCAAGAGCCGGTCGAACGAGAACCCGGTCTATTACATCCAGTACGCCCACGCCCGCATCGCCTCGATCTTCCGGCAACTCGGCGACAAGGGACTCACCTTCAACCGCACCGCCGCGGAGTCCGCGCGCGGCCGCCTCGTCGAACCGCAGGAGCAGGCGCTGGTCACCGAACTGATGCGCTTCCCGGAGGTGGTGCAGGCCGCGGCCGCGCACCGCGGGCCGCAGATCCTCGCGACCTGGCTGCGCGACCTCGCGGCCGGCTTCCATGCCTTCTACAACGCCCAGCCGATCCTGTCGGCCGAGGAAGAGCTGCGCCATGCGCGCCTCGGCCTCGCCGCGGCGACCCGCCAGGTGCTGGCCAACGGCCTTAGCCTGCTGGGCGTCTCGGCCCCGGAGAGCATGTGATGGCGGCGAAGCGCGGCAAGTCGCAGGCGAGGCGTGGCGGCGGCATGAAGTATGGCGTCGTGCTGGTGGTGGGCCTGCTGCTCGGGCTCGGCATGGCGGCGGCCTGGATGGTCTACGGCGATCGCGACCAGCTCGACGCGCTGCTGCCGAAGCCGGACCCGGACGCACAGGCCCCGGCCGCGGACCGCGACCGCGAGCCGGTGGCGCAGGAGCCGGCCAAGCCGGAAGCGGGCAAGCCCAGCTACGACTTCTACACCGTGCTGCCCGAGAAGCAGGTGGAACTGCCGGCGAATGCCGAGCCGGCCGTCGGTACGGCGACCGCGCCTGCGCCCGCGACCGCGACGCCCCCGGTTGCATCGACGGCGACGCCCGCCGCCTCGACCGGCGGCGGCCAGCTGCAGGCCGGGGCGTTCAGCGCTGCCGCCGACGCCGAGGCGCTGCGCGCCAAGCTCGCGCTTTTGGGCCAGACGGCACGGATCGAGACCGTGGAGAGCGGCGGCCGCACGCTGCACCGCGTCCGCCTCGGGCCCTACGGCACCGCCGCCGAGCGGGAGGCTGCCCAGCGGGCGCTGGCCGAGTCGGGCATCAGCGCGACGACGGTGCGCTGAGGCTTCAGCGCTTGAGCCGGATCAGGGCCGAGGTGTCGAGGTCACCGTCGCCGCGGGCTTCGAGCTCGCTGTAGTCGGCCAAGGCCCGGTCGATCACCGGGTGCTGGATTCCGGCAGCATCGGCCATGGCCTGCACGATACGCAGGTCTTTCGCCATGTGCGCGCACTTGAAGCCGGGCTTGAACTCGTCGCGGAGCATTGTCGCACCGCGCTTTTCGAGAAACCAGTTGCTCGCCGCACCGGCCATCAGGGTCGGCAGCAGGCGCTCGGCGTCGAGACCCAGCTTCTCCGCGAAGGCCAGGCCTTCGCAGACCGCCTCATTGATGCCGGCCACCAGGATCTGGTTCACCGCCTTGGTGGCCTGGCCGGCGCCCGTCGGGCCCATCAGGGCGATGCGCGCGCCGTAGGCGGTGAGCACCGGGCGGGCGCGCTCGAGCGTGGCCTCGTCGCCGCCGACCATGATCGAAAGCTTGCCGTTCTTCGCGCCCTCGACGCCGCCCGAAACCGGCGCATCGAGGAAGGCGATGCCGCGCGCCGCCAGGCGCTTCGCCGCCTCGCGAGCGGTCTCGACGGCGACGGTGCTGTGGTCGATGACGATCGCACCGGGCGCGAGCACCGCGGTGAGGCTGTCGACGTTCTCGAGCACGTCGGCGTCGGCGGAGACACAGAGCGCGACCACGTCGCAGCTCGCGTAGTCGGCGAAGACCGTCGCCGCCGCGATACCGGCGCGGGCGTCGGCGAAGGCCTGCGCCTTCGCGGCCGTGCGGTTGCCCACGACGGCCAACAGGCCGCGGTCGGCGAGATGGCCCGCCATCGAATGCCCCATGGCCCCGAGGCCGATGAATCCCGCGCGCATGCCCGTTTCCGCTCCGTACCAGTGAAAGACGCCAGTGTCCCACAGCGCCCCTCAGCCCTGACCTTCGGCGCTTGCCGTGGTGGAGGGCCCATCATAGAAGCGTGCCATCGCCGCGATGAAGGAGCCCGACCCATGAGCGACGCCCCCCGCCTTCACCCCGCGCAGCGTTGGATCGAACGCCTCACCCATCCGATCCTGCTGGTCGGAGCCCTCCTGCTCTGGTCAACCATGGGCCGGAGCCCCGACGCGGTACTGGTCGCCTTGGTGGTCGCCTTCGCCATACTGATGCTGCTTGAGAAGCTCGTGCCGGCGATGCCGAATTGGCGCCTGAGTGCCGTCCAGCGCCTGCAGCTCAGCGGCCTCTACCTGATGAGCTTCGTGCTGTTCGGCGTGCTCACGCAGGTGCATGAGACGCTGCTCGTCGCACCACTGGCGTCCACCCGCGAAGCGCTAGGCCTCGGCTGGCCCTCCTCGCTGCCGATCCTCGCCCAGGTATTGCTGCTCTTCTTCGCCAGCGACTTCCTCTATTACTGGGTGCACCGCGCGATCCATCGCTGGGGCTGGCTGTGGAAGGCCAGCGGCCATGGTTTCCACCACGCCTTCCAGAACCTGCACGCCCTGAACGTCGGCACCAACCATCCGTTCGAGGCCGTGCTGATCACTCTGCCGATGGTGCTGGTGGCAACGCTTTTCGGTGCCGGAGCGGAGGCGGTGGGTGGAGCCACCGTGCTGATCGTCGTGAACACCGCCGCGGCGCACGCCAACGTGCGGATGGAAACGCCGGGGCTGCGCTGGCTGGTGACGTCCGCCAACCAGCACCGCCGCCACCACTCGAGCCACTTCGAGACAAGCAACACCAACTTCGCCTGCAACGCGATCCTCTGGGACCACCTGTTCGGCACCTATTCGCAGGGCGAGGTCGCGCAGACCGGCATCGGGCCGGGCGAGCCGACGCTGGCCCAGAAGTTCCTGCTGCCCTTCCGCGAACCCGAATTCGCCGACACCGCCGTGAGCCGCGCGCGCAAACCGCGGAGCGACTACTCCAGCGGCTCTTCGGAGAGGTAGGTGTAGCCGGTCAGCCCGGTCTCGAGCGCCGCGAGGAACTCGGCCGCCGTCGCCTCCGGCAGGTTCGCGGCCTCGACGTTGGCGCGGTAGCGCGCGCGCAGGTCGGCGAGCTTGTAGCCGACGTAGTCGAGCATCACGTCGGTGGTGTCGCCGCGACGCTGGGTGTCGAGCAGGTAGCCACCGGCGCCGTCGAGGTGCACGGCCACGGTGTCGGTGTCACCGAACAGGTTGTGGATGTCGCCGAGCGTCTCCTGGTAGGCCCCGACCATCGCGATGGCCAGCAGGTAGGACTCACCGGGCTTCAATGCATGCAGCGGCAAGGAGGCATCCAGCGCCTCGCTCTCGACATAAGTATCGATGCGGCCGTCGGAATCGCAGGTGAGGTCGGCGATCACGCCGCGACGCGTCGGCTCCTCGTCGAGGCGCTCCACCGGCACGATCGGGAACACCTGCTCGATGGCCCAGACGTCCGGGATCGACTCGAACACCGAGAAGTTGACGAAGTACTTGTCGACGAGGCGCTCGTTGAGTTCGTCGAGCACCGGGCGGTGGCTCTTCTCCTCGGCCGACAGGCGCTGCCGCACCGCGTGGGCGATGGCGTAGAACAGGTCGTCGAGTTGGGCGCGCTGCTCGACGCCGAGCTGGCCCAGCGCGAACAGCGTCTGGCCCTCGGCGAGATGGTGCTGGGCCTCGTGGAAGAGTTCGACCGGCGGGCGCACGTCGAGCTCGGCCTGCACTTCGCGCAGGTGGCGGATCACCGAAGGCTCGCCGGGCTGCGAAGGGCCGACACGGCCTTCCGGCGCACGCTCGACTTCCGACACATTCACCACCATCACCGCATGGTGCGCGGTCATCGCGCGGCCGGCCTCGGTGATCAGGCGCGGCTGCGGCAGGCCGTGTTCGGCGCAGGCTTCGGCCAGCGGCTGCAGCAGGGTGTAGGCGTACTGGTCGAGGCCGTAGTTGATCGAGCAGAAAGACCGCGAGCGCGTGCCTTCGTAGTCGACGCCGAGGCCGCCGCCGGAATCCATCAGGCGGATCGGGCAGCCGCGCTTCGACAGTTCGACGAAGTAGTTCACCGCCTCGCGCATGCCGCTGGCGATGTCGCGCACGTTGCTGATCTGCGAGCCCATGTGGAAATGGAGCATCGCGACGCTCTCG
>JAJTHD010000099.1 GCA_021297925.1 Lysobacteraceae bacterium | reverse complement strand
CTCGATCGTCGGCACCTTCGCGGTGCTGCTCCTGCTCGGCTATTCCATCAACGTGCTGACGCTGTTCGGCCTGGTGCTGGCCATCGGCATCGTGGTCGACGACGCCATCGTCGTGGTCGAGAACGTCGAGCGCCACATCGAGGACGGGCTCACGCCGCTCGACGCCGCGCACAAGGCAATGAGCGAAGTCTCCGGCCCGATCGTGGCGATCTCGCTGGTGCTGGCGGCGGTGTTCGTGCCGCTCGCCTTCATCGATGGGGTGACCGGCCAGTTCTACCGCCAGTTCGCCGTGACCATCGCCGCATCGGTGCTGATCTCGGCCTTCAACTCGCTGACGCTGAGCCCGGCGCTGGCCGCCGTGCTGCTGAAGCCGCACGGCGCGCCGAAGGACGCGCTGGCGCGCGCCATCGACCGCGTGGCGGGCCGCTTCTTCGGCTGGTTCAACGCCCGCTTCAAGCGCAGCTCGGACCGTTACGCGGGGCGCATCGGCGGCACCATCCGTCGCTCGACGCGGCTTCTGGTGATGTACGCGGGCCTGGTCGGCGTGACGGTACTCGGGTTCACGCAGATCCCGGGCGGCTTCATCCCCACGCAGGACAAGCAGTACCTGTTCGCCGGCGTGCAGCTGCCGGAAGGTGCCACGCTCGAGCGCACCGAGGCGGCGATGAAGCGCATGGGCGAGATCGCGCTGGCCACGCCGGGCGTGAAGGACGTGGTGCAGTTCCCCGGCCTGAACGCCATCCACTTCGTCAGCACGCCGAACGTCGGCGTGATGTTCATCGGCCTCGATGCGCCGGGCGAGCTGCCCAAGCCGGCCGCCGCGATCGCCGGCGAGCTGACGGGCAAGTTCGGCGCCATCCGCGAGGGCATGGCCTTCGCCTTCATGCCACCGCCGGTGAACGGCTACGGTAACGCCGCCGGCGTCGAGGCCTACGTGCTCGACCGCGATCGCCTCGGCTACGGCGAGCTCAACGACGCCACGCAGGCCCTGACCGGCACGATCAGCCGGCAGCCTGGCTTCGGCCCCGGCTCCTCGTTCTCGTCCTTCCAGTCCAACGTGCCGCAGCTCGATGCCGTGGTCGACCGCGACAAGGTCAAGGAATCCGGCCTCGCACTCACCGATGTCTACGACTCGCTGCAGGTCTACCTCGGCAGCGCCTACGTCAATGACTTCAACCTGTTCGGCCGCACCTACTCGGTGTACGCGCAGGCCGATGCGCCCTTCCGCGACGAGGTCGGCGATGTCGCCCGCCTGCAGGTGCGGAACGCGCAGGGCGAGATGGTGCCGCTCGGCAGCGTGGTCGAGCTGGTGCCGAGCTTCGGCCCCGACCCGGTGGTGCGCTACAACGGCTACCCGGCAGCGGACGTCAGCGCGAGCCCAAGTCCCTTCACGCCAGGCATGGTGAGCGGAGCCGATGCAGTGCGGATCGCGCGCGACACGGCAGGGCAGATCCTGCCGCGCGGCATGGCGCTGGAGTTCACCGGCCTCACCTACCAGCAGGTGAACCAGGGCATCGCCCAGTACCTGGTGTTCCCGCTCTGCGTGCTGCTCGTCTACCTCGTGCTGGCGGCGCTGTACGAGAGCTGGTCGCTGCCGCTGGCGGTGATCCTGATCGTGCCGCTGTGCCTGCTCTCCGCTTTGGCTGGGATATGGACCATCAACATGGCCAATCTGGGTTGGTTCTACTCCCAGATGGGGCTCGGGTTGATGGACCCAATGACCGCGGCGCCGCCCACCATCATCGACATGAACGTCTTCACGCAGATCGGCCTCGTCGTGCTGATGGGGCTCGCGTGCAAGAACGCGATCCTGATCGTCGAGTTCGCCATCGACCTCGAGAAGCAGGGCCGAGGCATCGTCGAGGCGGCGATCGAGGCCTGCCGCCTGCGCCTGCGGCCGATCCTGATGACCAGCTTCGCCTTCATCGCCGGCGTGCTGCCCCTGGTCTTCGCCAGTGGCGCCGGCGCCGAAGTGCGCCACGTGATGGGCGTGACCGTGTTCTTCGGCATGCTCGGCGTGACGTTCTTCGGCCTGTTCTTCACCCCGGTGTTCTACGTGGTGATCCGCCGCATGGTGGAGAACCGCAAGGCGCGCCGCGCCGTCGCCCAGCTCGAGGAGTCCTCCCATGGCTAAGGCCCTGACCACGGCCCTCGGGCTGGCCATCGCCACCGCCCTGCTGGCCGGCTGCACCGTCGGCCCCACCTACGTGCGGCCCGAGGTGCCGTTGCCCGCCGAGTTCGACCAGGCGAGCAGCCACCAGACCGCCGGAACGCCCGGCACCGCCGTCTGGCAAGCCTTTGGCGATCCGGCGCTGGACGCCCTGATCGCGCGCACGCTCGACGCCAACACCTCGATCGCGCAGGCCCGCGCGCGGTTCGAGGAAACCCGCGCGCTGAGCGGGCTCCGTGTGTTCAGCCTGTTCCCGACCGTGCCCGCCGGGGCCGGGGCCGACCGCAGCAAACCCAGCCCGCAGGATCCGTTCCTGCCGCCCGACCAGCCGACCACCGACACCTACCTCGCCGGCTTCGACGCGAGCTGGGAGATCGACCTGTTCGGGTTCCTGCGCAATCCCAGCCGCGCCATCGTCAAGCGCACCGAGGCCGACGCGGCCGGCCTGCGCGACATGCAGTTGGTCATGGTCGCCGAGACCGCGCAGGCCTACTTCGCGCTGCGCGGCGCGCAGCGCCGCGAGGCACTCGCCCGGGAAAGCGTGGCCGCCGCCGACGAAGTGCTGCGGATCATCGACCTGCTCACCGACGCCGGGCGCCTGAATGCCGTCGACGCGGCGCGCGCGAAAGCCCAGCGCGACTCGCTGGCCTCGGCGCTGCCGCAGCGCGAGGCCGAACGCGTCTCGCAGGAGCAACGGCTCGCGGTGCTGACCGCGCAGCCGGTGGCCGACCTGCGCGCGCAGGTCGGTACGAGCGGCGCGTTCCCCGCCCTGCCCGACCTCGTGGCCACGGGCACGCCGGAGCAGTGGCTGAAGCGACGCCCCGATATCGTCGCGGCCGAGCGCCAGCTGGCGGCGAGCTACAACGACATCGGCACGGAGATGGCCGAGTTCTTCCCGCGCCTGGTGCTCAACGGCGGCTTCGGCTGGACCGGCCAGCGGGCCGGCTCGCTCGGCCAGGGCGGCGCGGAGCGCTGGCAGTGGGGTCCCTCGCTGAGCTGGCGCTTCCTCGACGTGGGGCGCGTGCGGCAGAACGTCCGCGCCGCCGAGGCCCGCGCCGACGGCGCGGAGGCGCGCTACCGCGAGACGGTGCTGCGCGCGCTGGAGGAGACCGAAAACGCGCTGGCCGGCTACCGCGCCAGCCATCAGTCCGCCACCGAGCTTGGCCGGGCCGCCGCCGCCGCGCAGGAGGCGTCCCGGTTGTCGCGCCTGCGTTTCGAGGCCGGGGCCGACGACGCGCTGGCGCTGCTGCAGACCGAGCAGACCCGCATCGAGCTGGAGGACGCCGCGGTGCAGGCGCAGGCCAGCCGGGCGACCGCGCTCGCCGCCCTGTACAAGGCCGTGGCCGGCGACTTCGCCGAAGCCGACGGCGCCGGCGGCGCGGCCCCCGGCACGCCGGACGCGCCGGACGCCGAGGCGAGTCCGTAGCCGGCGGCGGTCAACCGCTGCGCCCCGGCGACGTTCTTGGAGACAGGCGGTGCCCTGCGGCCCGCCGCCATCCCCAACGACACGCCCCGGAGCCCGCCATGACTACCCCCCGCGCCACCATCCCCCTGCTGGTCGCCCTGCTCGCCCTTGCCGGCGGTACCGCGTTCGCCCAAGCCGACGGCCCGCGCGCCGGCCGCGGCGGCGGCGGCGAACGCTGGGCCCAGCTCGATCGCAACAACGACGGCACCATCGACCGCTCGGAAGCGGAAGCCCATCCCAAGCTGCTCGAACACTTCGAGCGCATCGACCGCGACGGTGACGGCCGCCTGAGCCGGCAGGAGGTGCGCGAGGCCCGGCAGCTGACGCAGTCGCGTCGCGAGGCGCGCCAGAGCCAGAGCCGCGCCATGCAGGCCCGCTTTCGCTGGCTCGACGTCGACAGCGACGGCACGCTGACGCTCGCCGAGATCGGAGAAGCGGCACCGAAGCTCAGCGAGCGATTCGGCGCGATCGACGGCAACCGTGACGGCCGCATCGGCCGCGAGGAGATCCGCGGTTATATCAAGGCCCAGCGCGACGCCCGGCGGGCCGCACAGGCCTGAAGCACCGCGGGTCGAATCAAGCGCCGTGCACGCGCCGACGAAGGCGTGAGAAGGCGACCGGGGTGATGCCAAGCCAGCCGGCAATGTCTTGCCGTCG
>JAJTHD010000129.1 GCA_021297925.1 Lysobacteraceae bacterium | reverse complement strand
GTGGGCGCGATCATCGGCGCGGGCGCCGAGCTGGCGGGCTCCGCGGGCGTCAGCAGGCCCTGCACCAGCCAGGGGTGCTGGCCGATCTCGGTGGTGTACCAGCCGGCCAGCACCGCGCCCCAGCCCGAGAACGCCATGAGCACGAGGGTGCGGGACAGCCACGGCGTGGGCTCGCGGCGGCGCTTGAGCACCCAGGCCCCCCAGACGCCCACCACCAGCATCGCCATGCCGATGCCGACCATGACGCGGAAGGCCCAGAACACCGGCGCCACCGGCGGGTGCATTCCCTCGAACTCGTTCAGGCCCTTGAGTTCGCCGTCGACGTCATGCGTGAGGATGATCGACGCCAGCTTCGGGATCTCCACCGCCATGTGCGTCGTGCGCGCCTCCTCGTCGGGGAGGCCGAACAGCACCAGCGGCACGCCACGCTCGGTTTCCCAGATCGCCTCGATGGCCGCGATCTTCGCCGGCTGGTGCTTCAGCGTGTTCAGGCCATGCAGGTCGCCCAGCACGATCTGCACCGGGATGAGCAGCGCGCCCATGTAGACGCCGGTGCGCATCGCCGCGAGCACGGCCGGCGCCCGATCGCCGCGCAGCCAGCGGTAGGCCGAGAGGCCCGCCAGCAGGAAGGCCACGGTCAGGAAGGACGCCACCAGCATGTGGCTGAAGCGCCACGGCATCGACGGGTTGAAGATGATCGCCATCCAGTCGGTCGCGTGCGCGACGCCGTCGCGCATCTCGAATCCGGCGGGCGTGTGCATCCACGAATTCAGCACGAGGATCCAGAACGCCGACATCGTGGTGCCGAAGGCGACGAGGAAGGTCGCCAGCGTGTGGATGCGGTTGCCCACGCGCTTGAAGCCGAACAGCATGATCCCGAGGAAGGTCGCCTCGAGGAAGAAGGCCGTCAGCACCTCGTAGGCCAGCAGCGGCCCGGCGATGTTGCCCGCGCGCTCCATGAAGCCCGGCCAGTTGGTGCCGAACTGGAAGCTCATGGTGATGCCGCTGACCACGCCCAGCGCGAAGCTCAGGGCGAACACCTTCACCCAGAAGCCGTAGGCGTCCATCCACTTCGCGTCGCCGGTGCTCGAGAAGCGCCACTTGAAGAACAGCAGCACCCAGCCCAGCGCGATGGTGATGGTCGGGAACAGGATGTGGAAGCTGATGTTGGCGGCGAACTGGATGCGCGCCAGCAGCAGGGGGTCGAGGGACTCAAGCATGGGACTTGCCTCCGATGAAACGATCGCGGGCGTCGAGCAGCTTCCCCACCTTCTTGCCGAGCTTCATCAGCTCGACGAGACGCTCGCGGTCCATCGCCCGGACCTCCTCGAACCAGCCCGTGGTGAGCTCGATGAGGTCGTGCATCTCGCGCATGCGGTCCTGGGCATGCTGCTCGGCGGGGTCGTTGGGGCTTTCCAACAGAGCGTCGCGCAGCATCGACAGGGTCGGGTCGACCTCGCGCTTGCGGCGCTCCTCCGCCAGCGTCTGGAAGATGGCCCAGACGTCCTCGGGCGCGGAGAAGTACTCGCGACGGTCGCCGGGGAGGTGCTGCAGCTTCACCAGCCGCCAGCTCTGCAGTTCCTTCAGCCCCATGCTCACGTTGGACCGGGAGAACCCGAGCCCCTCGGCGATCTCGTCGGCGTTCAGGGGCCGGGGCGAGACGAACAGCAGCGCGTAGATCTGCCCGACGGTGCGGTTGATGCCCCAGCGGCTGCCCATCTCGCCGAAGTGCAGGACGAAGCGTTGGACCAGCGGGCTCATCATGGGCATTCCGTAATTTCAGGATTTCCTGAAATTCTATTCAGACCCCCTCTGTCCGGCGTGAAGACCCCGGTTGGGCCCATCCGATGGACACCGCCGGGCAGACGGGGGTGGCAGGGCGTAGAATCGCGCGCCCCTGCCGCCGACGTGCCCATGCAACCGACCTTCCGGACCGTCCTCGCCGCCGCGCTCACGGCCGCCCTGCTTCCCGCCGCCGAGGCCCGCACGCCGCGAGCGCCGGCAACCCCCGCGGCCTGCGTCGATTTCGACGCCCATGCCAATGCCGAGTGGCGTCGCTCGAACCTGCTGCCCGCCGGTGTCGCCTCGGTCAGCCGCTTGGGGCAACTGGACGCCGCCACGGTGGAACGACGCCGGGCGCTGCTGCAGGAGGTCGTGAGGGCCCCGCGCGACGAGCGAGAGCGCCTGCTGGCGACGTTCTGGGCCGCCGGCACCGACGCCGTGGGGCTGGACGCCCGCTCTTCGGCGGCGGTGGGCGCGGCCCTCGCCCCCGTCGCCGGCCTGAAGCGGGCGCGGGACCTGCCCAAGGTCTCGGCCGCCTTCCACGCCATCGGCCTCTCGCCCCTCGTGGAGTTCGTCCGTCTCGACGGCAACCCCGGCCCTCTGGCGGCGGCACCGGCGCCCCTCGGCCTCGGCGACCCCGCGTTCTACGTCCGCCAGGAGCCGGAGATCCAGCGCCTGATCGGGCAGTACCGGGCCTACCTCGACACCCTGTTCCGCGCCACCGGCCTCGATCCGGCGCAGGCCAGCGCCGCATCCGAGGCGGTCCTGCAGATCGAGTCGCGACTCGCCCAGGCCCTCGATGCCGAGGCCGACGACGCTCGCGCCGAGGGCCGGCTGCGCGAGCAGGATCGCCGCTACGCCAAGGTGGGGCTCGCGGAGACGCTCGACCGCCTCGGGGCCGATCCGCGGGACCTCGTCGTCCTGAATCCCGGCTACTTCGCCGCGCTGGCGCAGGTCGCCGGCAGCGAATCGCCCGAACGCCTGCGTGCGTTGCTGAAGGCGCGCGTGCTGATGGCGCTGGCGCCGGCCCTCGGCACCCCGTTCCGGACCGCCCACGGGCAGTTCGAGGGGCAGGTGCTCCGCGGCCTCGCGTCGCCGCCGGACCTCGAGGCCGTCACCGCGGACCTTGCCCGCCACGCGCTGCCGGGCCTGATCGACGCGGTGGCCAACTCGCGCTGGGCCGAGGGCCCGCGCCGCGAACGCGCCGAGGTCGTCGTGCGCGCCGTGCAGGCCGCCGCCGCGGGCCGCGACCCGCGCTTCAGCGACGTCACGATCGATCTGGCCGGCAGCGCCACCCCGCCGCCCGACGTCTCCGACCTGCGCTTCGAGGCGGGCGACCACGTCGGCAACCTGCTGCGCCTGTGGCGCTGGCAGGAGCAACGGACGCTGGCAGGGCGCCCCCAAGCGATTTCACCCTTCCCCGCGTTGCGTCCCGCGGTGCAGTTCGACGCGGCGGCGCGTCGCCTGTCGATCAGCGCCGCGGCCCTCGCGCCGCCGTTGCTGGGCGATGCGGCCGGCCCGGCCGACTTCGGCGCCTTCGGTGCGCTGGTCGGCCATGAGATGGCCAAGGCCGTCGACGCCGGCGACCGCGGCCGCGGCCTCGTGGCCCTCTACAACGGGTTCGAGGCGACGCCCGGCGTGCGCGTCAACGGCACGCGGACGTTCGCGATGAACCGCGCCGACCTGGCCGGGCTCGAGTTCGCTTGGGCGGCGTTCGCCGCCTCCTCGCCCGCCGCGGACGTGGGCGCCCGACGGGCCTTCTTCGCCGGCTGGGCCGGCGTCTGGGCGCAGCAGGCCAGCGTCGACGCCCTGCGCTCTGAGGCAGCGACATCCGACGCCGCGCCATCGCGCTGGCGGGTCAACGGGCCACTCTCGCAGCTCCCCGCCTTCGCGGACGCCTTCTCGTGCCGCGCCGGACAGCCCATGCGCGCCGCCGCGCCCATCGGAGTGTGGCGCTGATGCCCCTCGTCCCCGGACAACGCTGGTTCTCCTCGGCCGAGCCCGAGTTGGGCCTCGGCACCGTGCTTCGCATCGCCGGCCGCAGCGTGCAGCTCGTGTTCACCGCCTCCGGCACCGTCCGCCAGTACTCGCTCGAAGGAGCGCCGCTGGTGCGCGCGGTGTTCCGCGGCGGCGACCGCGTCCGCATCGACGGCCGCGAGATCGTGGTCGACGCCGTCGAGGAGCGCGAAGGCCTCGTCTGGTACCGCGCCGGCAACGACGCCTTCATGGAAGGCCAGCTCGACGCCGAGCAGCCGGTGTCGAAGGCCGACCAGCGCCTTGGCAGCGGCCGCATCGACCGCAACGACCAGTTCGAGCGACGCCTCCGCGCCCTCGAGCTGCGCGCCCGCGCCCGCCGCAGCCCGGCGTGGGGCCTGCTCGGCGCCCGCATCGACCTCGTGCCGCACCAGCTGCGCGTGGTCGAGACCGCGGCCGCACGCCGCACGCCGCGCCTGCTGCTCGCCGACGAGGTGGGGCTAGGCAAGACGATCGAAGCCTGTGCGATCGCCGCGCAGCAGATCGCCAGCGGGCGGGTCAAGCGCGTGCTGGTGCTGACCCCGGAAAGCCTCGTCAACCAGTGGTTCGTCGAGCTGCTCCGCCGCTTCAACCTGCCCTTCGCCATCTACGACGAGGAGCGCTGCGAGGCGCTCGAGATGAACGAACCGGGCCGCAACCCCTTCGAGGACGAGCAGTGCGTGCTTGCCTCGGTGGACTGGCTTTCAGAGCACGACAAGCGTATGAAGCAGGTCGTGAAGGCCGG
>JAJTHD010000046.1 GCA_021297925.1 Lysobacteraceae bacterium | reverse complement strand
GGCACGAGGCCAAGGAAACCGGCACCGCCCTTGATGGTGTGGAAGCCGCGGAAGACCGCATTCAGCAGCCCCTTGTCGTCCGCGGCCTGCTCGAGCTGCACGAGCTGCTCGCCGAGGCGCTCGAGGATCTCGCCGGCTTCGACGAGGAAGTCGGCGGCGATGTCGGGCGAGATGGCGGCCATGGGCGCTCCTTCAGATGCCGAGGTCGGACAGCAGGTCGTCGGCGTCCTGCTGCGAGGCCGCCGGCTTGTCGATCCCTGCAAGACTCGGGCCGGACCCGGCGAGCAGATCCTCGGCGCGGCGGCGGGCGGCGGTGCCGCCGGGCGGCAGGCCCATGGCGGTCAGTTGGTCGTGGACCCCGCGGACGATGCCCGCGACCTTGCGGATGATCTGGCCGGTGAGGTCCTGGTAGCTCTGGGCGAGGGCCATCTCCGAGAGGTTGCCGCGCAGCTGGCGCAGCAGGGCCTCGTGGTCGTGGCTGGGCACGAGGAGGCGCTCCATGAGCTTCTGGGAGTCCTCGACGAGGTCCAGGGTGCGGTTGGCGGCCTGTTCGGTCATCGCCACCGCATGCTCGAGCCGGGCGCAGGCGTCGGGCAGCTCCCCCACCGCCGCGTCCACGACGGGCAGCTCCCCGAGGGCTTCCCCGAGCTGCTGGCTGAGCCTGGCCAGGCCGGCCAGCAGGGGTTGCTCCTGCCATTCGACGATGGTGCGCAGTTCGTCCTTCAGCGCGACGTCGTCCGCCGACCCGATGGCGGCCAGCGCGGCGCGCAGGTGCGCGGCGATCTCCTCCCGGGAGGGGGTGGCGCTCATGCCGCGCTGCCGAGGCGCTCGAAGATCTTGTTGAGTTTTTCCTGCAGCGTGGCCGCGGTGAACGGCTTGATGATGTAGCCATTCACGCCGGCCTGCGCCGCTTCGATGATCTGCTCGCGCTTGGCCTCCGCGGTCACCATCAGCACCGGCAGGGTCTTCAGCTTGTCGTCGGCGCGGATCATCTTCAGCAGCTCGATGCCGGTGACGCCCGGCATGTTCCAGTCGGTGACGACGAAGTCGAACCCGCCCTGCTTGAGCAACGTGAAGGCCGCTCCCCCGTCCTCGGCCTCGGACGTGTTGGTGAAGCCCAGGTCGGCGAGCAGGTTCTTGACGATGCGTCGCATCGTCGAGAAATCGTCCACGACCAGGATGCGCATGTTCTTGTTCATCGGGTGCCTCGGGGAAGGAACGGGGAACGGGGCGGATGCGGCCGGGCGATCTCCGGCGGACAGCCGGAGTGTAGGACCGCTAGGCGGCCCCCTCCGTGCTGCTATCGGCAGAACCGAAGTCTCCTAAACGGGCCCGGAGCCGGAGCATGGCCTGGCCGTGGACCTGGCAGACCCGGGATTCCGAGACGCCGAGCACGGCGCCGATCTCGCGAAGGTTCAGCTCCTGCTCGTAGTACAGGGACAGCACGAGCTGCTCGCGCTCGGGGAGCTGGCCGATGGCCGCGGCCAGTTCCTCCCGGAACTCGGCCGCCTGCAGCTGGCGCTCCGGGGAATAGTGGCCGGGGGCGACGACCCCCACCTCGCCGTGGTCCTCGATGTGGGAATCAAGGCTCAGGACCTGGCCGGACACGGCGTCCTCGAGGAGGCGGGCGTACTCCTCGGGGGCGAGGCCGAGGGCTTGCGCGACTTCGCCGGCGCTGGCGGCACGGCCGGTGGCCTGTTCGATCCGGCGGGTGGCCTCGGCGGCCTCGCGGCTGCGGCGGTGCACCGAGCGCGGGGTCCAGTCGCCCTTGCGGATCTCGTCGATCATCGCCCCGCGGATGCGGATCGAGGCGTAGGTCTCGAAGCTGGCGCCCTGCTCGCTGTCGAAATTCCGCGCCGCCTCGATCAGGCCGAGCATGCCGGCCTGCACGAGGTCGTCGACCTCGACGCTGGCGGGCAGACGCGCCGCGAGGTGGTGCGCGATGCGCCGCACCAGGTCCGTATGGCGCTCCACGACTTCCGCCGAGGCGCTGCGCTGCACGGCGCGGTACTGGGCGGCGGGGGCGATCATGCGCGCGCTCCTCCGGCCTCCACCATGCGCTCCACGAAGAACTCCACGTGCCCGCGCGGCGCGGACGGGCGCGCCCAGCGATGGATGCGGGTGGCGATCTCGCGGAAGGCGGCTGCGGCCGGCGCGGCCGGGAAGGCCTCGACCACGGGCTTCTGCTTCTGGACCGCGCGGCGGAGTTGCTCGTCCTGAGGCACGGCGCCGAGGTAGGCGAGGGAGGCTTCCGGAAGGAAGCGTTCGACCACGCGGGCGAGCTTGTCGTACAGGGCGCGGCCCTCGACGGGGCTGCGCACCATGTTGGCGACGACGTGGACGCGCAGCAGGCCGCGCTCGCGGGCGAGGAGCTTGACGAGGGCGTAGGCGTCGGTGATCGAGGCCGGCTCGTCGCAGACCACGACCAGCACCTCCTGCGCGGCCTGGCAGAAGGTCAGGACCGCGTCGTTGATGCCGGCGGCGGTGTCGACGACCAGGGTGTCGAGCGGGCCGTCGTAGGTACTGACGGCCTGCACGATGCCGGCATGCTCCGCCGGGGTCATCTCGGCCATGTGCCGTTTGCCCGAGGCCGACGGCACGATGCGGACGCCCTTCGGTCCCGGCAGGATCACGTCCTCCAGGACGGCGCGGCCGGCGACGACGTCGGCCAGGGTCTGTTTCGGCGTCAGGCCGAGCAGGACGTCGACGTTGGCCAGCCCGAAGTCGGCGTCGAGGAGCATGACCTGCTCGCCGAGCGCGGCCAGCGCGGTGGCCAGGTTGACCGAGACGTTGGTCTTGCCCACGCCCCCCTTGCCGGAGGCGACGGCGACGACGCGGACCGGACCGGGGCGGGGATCAGGCGGCGACATCGGCATCCTCGGCGGTCACGGGCGGGCGGTCGCCGGCGCGGCGCAACTCCTCGAGCTTGAGCACGAGGTGGCTCGCATCGGCGGCATCGAGATCCTCCGGCACCTGCTGGCCGTCGGTCGTGAAGGCCAGCGGCAGGCCGTGGCGGACCAGCACCGAGAGCGCGGCGCCGAGGCGGCCGGTCTCGTCGAGCTTGGTCAGGATGGCGGCTTCCGGCGCGACGAAGCCGAAGCGGCGGACCACCTCGTCCAGGTCGGCGCTATGGGCGTTGGCGGGCATGACCAGCATCGTCCGCACCTTGCCGGCGTGGCGCAACCAGTTCAGCTGGCCGACCATCGCCCGGTCCCGGGACCCGTGTCCGGCCGTGTCGACGAGGACCAGCGGGTAATCGCGCAGGCGCTGCAGGGCCTCGTGCAGGGCCTCCTCGGTGCCGGCCTCGACGACCGTGAGCCCGAACTGGCGGCCGTAGGCGTGCAGCTGCTCGCGGCCGCCGGGCCGCTGGGTATCGGTGGTGATCAGGGCGACGTCGCGCGCACCGTGTTCGGCCGCGTAGCGGGCGGCCAGCTTGGCGAGGGTGGTGGTCTTGCCGGCACCGGTCGGGCCCACCAGGGCGACGATGCCCGGGGTGCGCAGCGGATCGAAGCCGGCGACCGGCAGCATCCGGGCCAGCTGGACCAGCATCAGGCCGCGGGCGCGTCCGGCGTCGGCATCCTTCGGGATCCTGCCGGCGACCTCGCGGGCCAGCGCGTCCTCGCAGCCGTAGCCGATGAGCGCATCCAGGGCCGCGGCGCGACCCGGGCTGCCGCGGAGGCGCTCGCCGGCCATCTGCTGCATCTCGCGCTCCATCATCCGGCGCATCTCGGCCAGCTCGGCCCGGACCTGGACGAGGCTCGGGTCCTCGTCCCACGGGGCGATCCGGACCGGCTGCGGCAGCGGGCGAGGGGCCTCGTCGGTCGGCTCGTGCGCCGTCATGGCCGACGCCGCCGACGCCGGGGCCCTAGCGGTGGCCGCGGGCGCGGCCAGTGCGGCGGTGGGGCGCTCCGGGGTCGCGACGCCCCGACGCGGCTCCGGATCCATGAACGTGGCGCGCCCGGTCGGCGGCGACGGGGCGGGAACCGCCGGGACGGCCGGTCGGGGGGGGGCCGGCGACGGGGTGCTGCGCCCCAGACGCTCCTTGGCCTCGGCGAGGAACGCCGAGAAGTCGGCGCGGCGACCTGGGGCGGCGCCAGTGGCGGTGGCCGGGGGCTCGGCCGGAGCGGGCGCGGGGGCCGTCCCGCGCATCGCGCGGGCCAGCTGGTCGGGCAGGGCCGGATCGGCGTCGCGGGCCTGGTCGAGTGCGGTCGCGGGCTTCTGCGGCAGCAGGGAGCGCAGGGCGTCCTGCGCCAGTTTCTCGTCGTAGTCGGTGGCCGCGACCACCTCGACGCCGCCCTCGACCGGGCGGTTGCTCAGGATGACGGCGTCCGGCCCCTGCTCCTCCCGGACCATGCGCAGCACCGTCCTCATGTCCGGGGCAACGAAGCGCTTGATCTTCATGGTGGCTCTCTCCGAATCCTGCTGACCGCAACCGTGGTTTCAAGGCCTCAGCCGATCGAGCCGATCAGCTTCAGCCGCTTGTCCTCGGGGATTTCGCTGTAGGCCAGCACCTGCAGCGACGGCACCCCGTGCCGGAACATCCGCGAGAGCACGCCGCGCACGCCGCCCGGGACCAGCAGGACCGCCGGTTCGCCGCGCGCCTCCTGGCGCTGCACGCAATCGACGAGGCTCTGCTGCAGGCGCTCGGCCAGGCTGGGCTCCAACGCGGCCGTGTTCCCGTTCACCGAGTCCTGCAAGATGCGTTCCAGCGGCGGGGCCAGCGTGTACACCGGCAGCTCGGGCGCCATGCCGTTGATCTCCTGGACGATGAAGCGGCCCAGCGCGGTGCGGACCGCGGACGTCAGCGACGCCGGGTCCTGCGTGGCGGCGCCGTGTTCGATGAGCGCTTCCGCGATCTGCCGGATCTGCCGCACCGGCACCTTCTCGGCGAGCAGGTTCTGCAGCACGCGCACCACCACCGCCAGCGGCAGGGTCTTCGGCGTCAGGTCCTCGACCAGCTTGGGCGCGGCCTTCTTGAGGGTGTCGAGAAGGGCCTGCGCTTCCTCGTGGCCCAGCAGTTCGCTGGCGTGCTCGCGGACGAGGTGCGAGAGGTGGGTGGCGATCACCGTCGCCGGGTCGACCACGGTGTAGCCCAGCGATTCGGCCTGGGCGCGCTGCGCCGTCTGCACCCAGACGGCCTCGAGGCCGAAGGCCGGGTCGCGGCCGGGGATGCCGCCGATCTCGCCGAAGACCTGGCCCGGGTTCAGCGCCATCTCGCGATCGGGATGGACCTCGCCGCCGGCGACCGGCACGCCATGGATCAGCACGCGGTACTGGTTCGGCGGCAGGTCGAGGTTGTCGCGGATATGCACCGGCGGCACGAGGAAGCCGAGGTCCTGCGTCTGCTTGCGGCGGATGGCCTTGATGCGCGCCATCAGGTCGCCGCCCTGCGCCTTGTCGACCAGCGGGATCAGCCGGAAGCCGACTTCGAGGCCGAGCGCGTCGACCGGCCGCACCTCCTCCCAGCTCAGCTCGGCCTGCGGGTTCGGCGCGCCGGGCGTGGCCTGCGCCAGCGCCTCGCGCGCCGCCGCGTCGGCCACCCGCGCACGCTCGGCCTGTTCGCGCTGGTACAGCACCCACGCAAGGTAGCCGAGGCCCGCCGCGAAGGTCAGGAAGGCGAGGTTCGGCATGCCGGGGATCAGGCCGACGAAGCCGATGATGCCGGCCGTCACCGCCAGCGCTCGGTACTGGCCGAACACCTGCCCGAACATCGCGTGGCCCATGTCCTGCGAGCGCGACACGCGGGTGACGATCACCGCCACCGCCGTCGAGACCAGCAGGGCCGGCAGCTGGGCGACGAGGCCGTCGCCGATGGCCAGCAGGATGTAGGTCTCGGCGGCGGCGCCGGCCGAGAGGCCGTGCTGCAGCATGCCGATCGCGAAGCCGCCGATGATGTTGATGAAGAGGATCAGGATGCCGGCGATGGCGTCGCCGCGGATGAACTTGCCGGCGCCGTCCATCGAGCCGTAGAAGTCGGCCTCCTCGCGCACCTCCTCGCGCCGGGCCTTGGCCTCCTCGCGGGTGAGGATGCCGGCGTTGAGGTCGGCGTCGATCGCCATCTGCTTGCCGGGCAGGGCGTCGAGGGTGAAGCGCGCGGCCACTTCCGAGACGCGCGTCGAGCCCTTGGTGATGACGATGAAATTGATGATCGTCAGGATGGCGAAGACGATGATACCCACCGCGAAGCTGCCGCCCACCACGAAGGCGCCGAAGCTGGCGATCACCTGGCCGGCGGCGTCATGGCCCTCGTGGCCGTGCAGGAGCACCACGCGGGTGGAGGCCACGTTGAGTGCCAGGCGCATCAGGGTGACCAGCAGCAGCACGGTCGGGAAGATCGAGAACTCCAGCGGCCGCTTCACGTAGATCACCGCCAGCAGCACCACCAGCGAGGCGGCGATGTTCAGCGTGAACAGCACGTCCAGCGCCAGCGGCGGCAGCGGCACCACGATCATCGCCAGCACGCCGACCAGCACGAGGGGCACGACGGCGCCCTGCTGGATCAACTGGCGGGTGCGGCTGAAGGGCGGGAGGACGGCGGCCATGGGCTCGGGCGGTCAGGGGTCGACCCTCCCGTGCAAGGCGCGTGCCGGGGCGGTCCTCAGGTCGCCCCGCCCTCCGGCCGCTCGAGGTCGTCGAAGTCCGGCAGCGTCGGGTACGGGCCGCGCCGCGGGGTCCAGACCTTGAGCTGGTAGACGTAGCTCAGCACCTGCGCGACGGCCTGGTAGAGCTTCACCGGGATCTCCCGGTCGAGGTCGACCTGGGCGTGCAGCACGCGCGCCAGCGGCGGCGCCGAGACGATCGGCACGCGGTGCGCGTCGGCCACCTTGCGGATCGCCAGCGCGACCTCGTCGGTGCCCTTGGCGACCACGACCGGCGCACGCGACCTCGCGCTGTCGTACTTCAAGGCCACGGCGTAGTGCGTCGGGTTGACCACGACGACATCCGCCTTCGGCACCGCCTCCATCATCCGGCGGCTCGACATTTCCTGCTGCAGGCGGCGGATCTGCCCCTTCACCTCGGGGCGTCCCTCCATCTCCTTCATTTCCTCGAGCAGTTCCTGCCGCGTCATCTTCAGCCGCCGCTTCCAGCTCCACCACTGGAAGGGCACGTCGGCGGCCGCCATCAGCGCCAGCACGCCGCCCATCGCCAGCAACAGGCCGAGCACGAGGCCGAATCCCACGGGGGCCGCAGTGGCCACCGGCTGGCCGATCAGCGCGAGCACATCGTCCTCGTGGGCGAGGAACCACGCGAAGGCGACCACGCCGAGCAGCACGACCCGCAGGATCGCCTTGACGAACTCCCCCATCCCGTGGACGCCCCAGATCCGCTTCAGGCCGGCCAGCGGCGACAGGCGCTCGAGATTCGGTGCGATCGCCTGCGCGCTGAAACCGGCGCCCATCACCGCCGGGGCGGCCGCGCACGCCAGCAGGCAAAACGCCACCACGGGCCCTGCATACAGCAGGAGCTCGACCGCCGCGAGGCCCGCGCGGTCGACCAACGCCGGGCCCAGCCCGGGGGCTTGGCCGGCGTCCTCGAGCTGCTGGCGCATCCAGTCGAGGGCCTGCCCGGCCATCCATCCGCCGAAGGCCATCAGCGACGCGACGGCCGCGAGGAAGACCGCCGCGGTCGCGAGGTCCGGCGAACGCGGCTGGTCGCCCTTCTCGCGCGCGTCCTTCAGCCGTTTGGCCGATGGCTGTTCGGTTTTCTCCTGGCCGCTCTCGCTCTCCGCCATGGCTCAGCCCAACCAGCCGAGCGCGAGGTCGAAGGCCTCGGCGAAGAGGCCCTGCACCGGCGCCAGCAGCTGGCCAGTGAGGGCGACCATCAGGAACAGCCCGAGCAGCAGCGAGGCCGGCAGGCCCAGCTGGATGGGGTTCAGCGCGGGCGCGGCGCGGCTCATCACGCCGAAGGCCAGGTTGACCACCAGCATCGCCAGCACCACCGGCAGGGCGATCTGGATCGCCATCGCGAACATGCGGCCGCCGAACTCGGGGATGGCGCGCAGCGTCGCGGCGTCCGGCGTCCACGAGGACCCGAGCGGCACCGCACGCCAGGAATCGGCCAGCAGCTCGACCATCAGGAGGTGGCCGTTCATCGACAGGAACAACAGGGTGAAGCACAGGTAGAACCACTGGCCCACGACGCCGGCGTTGGTGCCGCGCAGCGGGTCGGCCAACACCGCGAAGGAGAGGCCGGTGCCCTGCGCCACGAACTCGCCGGCCAACGCGCCGGCCTCGAAGGCCAGCCGCAGCACGAAGCCCATCGCGACGCCGATGAGCACCTCGCGCATGACCAGCAGGATCGTCAGCGGGTCGATGCCCGGCAGCGGGGGTGGTTCGCCGGCCAGTGGCGCCATCGCGAAGCCCAGCGCCAGCGCCAGCATGCCCTTGACCCGGCGCGGCACGGCGCGCGTGCCGAACAGCGGCGCCACCATTACCAGCCCGCCGATCCGCAGCGCCGTCCACAGCGCCCCGTTGATCGTCGCCAGCAGCACGCTGCCGTCGACGACGATGGCGGGAATGGTGGCGGCGTCGGCCATCGCCCTCAGCCGACGAGGCTCGGGATGCGCTGGAACAGCGCGATCGTGAACTCGACCATCTGGCCCAGCAGGAAGCTCCCCATCGCCGCCAGCGCCACCACCATCGCCACCGCCTTGGCGACGAAGGCGACCGTTGGTTCGTTGACCTGCGTCGCGGCCTGAAGCAGGCCGACGACGACGCCGACGACGAGCACGACGAGCAGCAGCGGGCCGCCGACCATCAGGGCCAATTCAAGGCCCCGGGACAGCTCGGTGATCGCGGTCTCGGGCGTCATGCGCCGGCTCCGGCCGCGGTGGCGGCGGCGCCGACCATGGCGGGGTTGAAGCTGCCGGCCAGCGTCCCGACCACCAGCACCCAGCCGTCGACGAGGACGAACAGCAGGATCTTGAACGGGGCGGAGACCAGCATCGGGGACATCATCATCATGCCCATCGACATCAGCACGCTGGCGACGACGAGGTCGATGACGACGAAGGGGACGAAGATCAGGAAGCCGATCTCGAAGGCCGT
>JAJTHD010000161.1 GCA_021297925.1 Lysobacteraceae bacterium | reverse complement strand
GAGGCGCTGCTCGACACCCTCCACGGCGGCCAACCGCCCGGCTCGGTCGGCGCCGCCGCCGCCGTGGCCGTGGCCGCGGCCCGCGCCACCCGTACCGCCGGTCCGGCCGCCCCGCCCCCGCCCGAGGACGGCGACGACGAGGGCGACCGCTGGCACGGCGAGGAGCGGCGCGCCAGCCGCCGGGCGTCGCGGTGGCTTCGCCTGCGCGTGCACCAGCAGGACTACGCCGTCGAACTGCTGAAGGTGCAGGAGGTGCTTCTGCCGGTCCCGATCCTCGCGATGCGCGACACCGACCCCGCGATCCTCGGCGTCATGAACCTGCGCGGCGTGGTCGTGCCGGTCCTCGATCTCGGCCTGTGGCTGGGGCTCGAAGAAGTGCCGGATTCGCCACAGACCCGTTTCGCCGTCCTGGAGCAGAATGGCGAATGCCTTGCGCTCAAGGTCACCGCGGTGTTGGATGTCCATGCGCTCGCGGACAACGAGATCGAGCCGGCGGAACACACGCTGGCCGAACCCTCGGCGGCCATGTTGCGCGGGGTGACGCGCTTGAATTCACAACCTGTGATACTCCTTGATGCGGCGGGACTGCTAGGCTGACTTGCCATCGCTTGGGCCAGCCGGTCCAAGCCATCACGGGGGATCCTGATCCGGGGAGGACCGATGCCAACCGTTGAGCCCAGCGCCGAGTGGGGCATCGAAGCCGCCGAGGGCCTGAAGGCCCTGCTCGCCCCGCACCTCGAGGCGTCCGACGAGGTCGTCGTCGCCATCCCCGAAGTCCGTCGTATCCACACCGCCTCGCTGCAACTCCTGGTCGCCTTCGTCCGCGACCGCGCCGCCGCGGGACGCGCCACACGCATCGCCCCCTGCGCCGACGCCTTGCGCGACGCCGCCACCGTCCTGGGCCTGGTCGGAACGCTCGGCCTGTCGTCCAACCCACAGTAATGATCCAGAGGACCGCCCCATGACAGCGCACATCCTGGTCGTCGATGACTCGGCTTCGATGCGGCAGATGGTCGCCTTCACCCTGACGGGTGCCGGGTTCACCGTGACCGAGGCCGAGGACGGCGTCGTCGCGCTCGACAAGGCCAAGGGCGCCAAGTTCAACGCGGTGGTGACCGACGTGAACATGCCGAACATGGACGGCATCACGTTGATCAAGCACTTGCGGACGCTGCCCGACTACAAGTTCACGCCGATGCTGATGCTCACCACCGAGGCCGGTGCGGACAAGAAGGCCGAGGGCAAGGCGGCGGGTGCGACCGGCTGGTTGGTCAAGCCCTTCAACCCCGACCAGCTCGTGGCCACTGTCAAGAAAGTGCTTGGTTGACCTCAGGGGGCGCCCCCGGGCGCGCCGGCGGGAGGCTGCCCCGTGAACGCGGCCTTGTGACCTGACGAGGATTCCGATGAGCGCCGACCTCAAGCGATTCCACGCCACCTTCTTCGAGGAGAGCCGCGAGGGCCTCGAGGCGATGGAGAGCGGGCTGCTGGACCTCGAGGCGGGCCGCGGCACGGCCGACACCATCAACTCGGTCTTCCGCGCGGCGCATTCGATCAAGGGCGGTTCGGCCACGTTCGGGTTCACCAAGGTCGCCGAGCTGACCCACGTCCTCGAGACCCTGCTCGACGAGCTGCGCGCCGGCAAGCGCCCCCTGACCAGCGACGCCATGGACGCCATGCTGTCCTCGGTCGACGTGCTGCGCGGCCTGCTCAGGGCCGCCGAGGCCGGGGTGCCGCCGGCCGATGACGGCGCGGGCATCGTCGCCCAGCTCAACGCGGTGCTGACCGGCAAGTCGACCATCGCTGTCGGTGGCGCGGGCGCCGCTCCCGCCGCGGCGGCGCCCAAGCCCAAGGCCCCGAGCCGCTTCCTCTTGGTGTTCTGGCCGAAGGCCTCGATGTTCATGAGCGGCAACGACCCGCTCCGCATCGTCCGCGAGCTGGCCGAGCTCGGGTCGCTGAAGGCCACCTGCGACGTGTCGAAACTGCCGGCGTTCGGCGCCCTCGACCCGACCCAGAGCTACCTGGGATGGACGCTCGAGCTGCCCGGCTCGACCAACGAGGCCGGCATCAAGGACGCGTTCGCCTGGGTCGAAGACGAGTGCGACCTCAGCATCAACGGGCAGGCCCAGGGCGCTCCGCCCGCGCCCGAGGCGCCCGTGGCGGCACCGACGCCGGCGCCGGCGCCCATCGAGGCGTCCGCCCCGGTCGCCGTGGTGCCGGCCGCCGGACCCGCCGGTGCTCCCCCGGCGACGGCCGCGGCCTCCCCCGGCGGGGCCGAGGACGCGTCCATCCGCGTGCAGGCCAGCAAGGTCGACATGCTGATCAACCTCGTCGGCGAGCTGGTGATCACGCAAGCCATGCTCAAGCAGGTCGGCACCGGTGTCGAAGGCCCGCTGGCCGAGCGCCTGATGGCCGGCCTCGAGACGCTGGAGCGCAACACACGCGACCTGCAGGAGGCCGTCATCAGCGTGCGCATGTTGCCGGTCGACGCGGTCTTCAAGCGGTTCCCACGCTTGGTGCGCGACCTCGCAGGGCGCCTTGGCAAGCAGGTCACGCTCAAGACCTTCGGCGAGAGCACCGAACTCGACAAGGGCCTGATCGAGAAGATCAGCGACCCGATGGTGCATCTGGTCCGCAACGCCATCGACCACGGCCTCGAGACCACCGAGGACCGCCTCAAGGCGGGCAAGGACCCGATCGGCACGATCACGCTCGCGGCCTCGCACCAGGGCGGCAACATCATCATCGAGGTCAGCGACGACGGCAAAGGCCTGAACCGCGAGAGGATCCTCGCCAAGGCCCGCGAGAAGGGCATCGCGGTCCCGGAGAACCCTTCCGATGCCCAGGTGTGGGAACTCATCTTTGCCCCGGGTTTCTCGACGGCGGATGCGGTGACCGACCTCTCGGGCCGCGGCGTCGGCATGGACGTGGTCCGCCGCAACATCCAGAGCCTCGGCGGCGAGACCGTGCTCGAGAGCGCCACCGGCAAGGGCACGAAGGTCACCATCAAGCTGCCGCTGACCCTCGCCATCCTCGACGGCATGACCATCGCCGTCGGCGAAGAGGTCTTCGTGCTCCCGCTCGGCTACGTCATCGAGTCGATGAAGCCGCAGGCGGAGAACGTGCGCACCGTCAGCGGCGAAGGTCGCGTGCTCCGGGTTCGCGGCGAGTACCTCCCGATGGTCCACCTCGGCAGCCACTTCGGGATGGGCGGCCAGGAGAAGCCGCCGATCACGGTCATCGTCGAGGGCGACGGGCAGAAGCTCGCGCTCGAGGTCGACGAACTGATCGGGCAGCAGCAGGTCGTGGTCAAGAGCCTCGAAGCGAACTACCGGAAGATCGACGGCATTTCGGGCGCCACCATCCTCGGTGACGGCCGCGTGGCGTTGATCCTCGACGTGCCGGGCCTGGTGCGGGGGCGTCACGTCGGCAAGGCGGCCTGATCGAACAGGCCGCCGCAGACCTACAGAGGGGTTGAGGGCGTGCGGTCGATTTCGGCAAGAACCACGTTGGCTATCGGCGTCCTCGCCATGGCGGCCTTTGGTGCCGCAGCGTGGCTGATCAACCAGAAAGCGTCTGCCGCGCAAGAAGCGACCGCATCTCGCGAACTGCAGTCACTCGCGACCTCGCAGGCGGCTGCCGTGCGCAACGACATCGAACGCGCACTCGTCAGCGCGGTCGGGCTCGCCTTGTCCGTCGAAGCGATGCAAGGCACCGGAGCCCCGTCCCGGCCACAGGCCGTCGACCAAGCGGCGGCCTTGGCGGAGACCACCGCGAGCTTCCGGTTTCTCCAGGAAGCGGCACGGGCGCACGGAACCGCGACCACCGAATCCGCATGATGTCCAGCACCCAACCCCGGGGGAACACCCGATGAGCAGCACCAAAGAGACCACCCGCGAATTCCTCGCCTTCAAGCTTGGCCAGGAGGAGTACGGGGTCGACATCCTCTCCGTGCAGGAGATCCGAGGCTACGACACGGTCACCCGCGTCCCCGAGCCGCCGGAGTACATCAAGGGCGTGATCAACCTTCGCGGCGTCATCGTCCCGGTGGTCGACCTCCGCCTGAAGTTCCGGCTCGGCCAGGCGACCTACGACGAGTTCACGGTGATGATCGTGCTCAACCTCAAGGGCAAGGTCATCGCGGCCGTCGTCGATGGCGTGTCCGACGTCGTGAACGTCGGCAAGGACGACATCCGTCCCACCCCGGAGTTCGGCGGCGTGATCGACACCCGCTTCATCGCCGGGATCGCCACGGTCGGCGAGCGGATGCTCATCCTGCTGGACATCGAATCGCTCGTCCTCAGCGCGGACATCACCGGCGCCCCGCCGGTGGCCGCCTGACGCCGGGCCGGAGGACATCATGGCTCAGGAAGATGCAACTGGCGCGAAGGCCCCGGGGGCTTCCGGATCATTGGGCCATCGGGCGGTGGCGCAATCGCGGGCCTTCATGGAGCGCGTCGCGGCCCATCCGGCGGTCGGGGGCGTCGCCTCGGCGGTCCGGCGGGCCTGGGCCGCCGCCGCACCGGTGCGTGCGCGTCTCGCCTCGATCGGCGGGGTGCTGCTTCGCGGCCTCGCGCTGCTGAGGACCAGCGACGGCCGCGAATGGAGCGTCGGCGGCCGCCTGAGCCTCGTGGCCGGAGCTGTCGTCGCCGCCGTGCTCGGCGTGATCGCCCTCGTCGCCTCGCAGACCAGCGCCGGGGCGCTGGCGGGCAAGGCGGAGCACGGCCTCGGCGCCTCCACCGACGCGGTGATGTCGACCCTCGCGGTCTACCGCGAAGGCCTCGATGGCGACGTGTCCCGCATGTTCGGCGCCTTCCTCGGCACCCTGCCCCAGGCGTCGATCACCCGCACCCCCGAGGAACGCTATCCCGCGGGCGGCCGCGATGCGCCGGCGCTGCGCTTCGAGGACGTCCTCCTCAACGCGGACACGACGATCGTCGATGACTTCACGTCCAACACGCAGGCCGCGGCCGTGGTGTTCGTGCTTGACGGCGAGGAGCTCGTGCAGGTCGCGTCGTCCCTGCTCGACGAATCGGGCAACCGGACGCTCGGCGAGACGCTGCCGACCGGGCATCCCGCGTTCGAGAAGGTGATGGCCGGGGAGCCGTTCACGGGCCCGGAGAGCCTCCACGGCAGCGACTACATCGTCCACTACGAGCCGATCTTCTCGGCCAGCGGAACCAGCGACGACGAAGGCGGAGTGATCGGCGCGATGCTTGTGGGCATCCGCTACGACACGGCGCTCGAGGCGCTGGCGGAGAAGTTGAAGGACGTGGATCTCGGCGATGGGGGGCGCCTCGTGGTGCTGCAGCGTCGTGGCGACGAGGCCACCCTCGTGGTCCACCCGAAGCTGGCCGGAACGCCGCTGTCGGGCGAGGGCGCCGATCCGGCCGCGGCCCCGCTCGCGGCGGCGTTCGCCCTGCCCGACGGTTCCCATGAGGTCGATCTTCCGACCTGGAGCGACGGCGGGAGCGTGCGCAACGAGAACCACCTGGTGGCGCTCCGCACCTTCGAACCGTTCGGCTGGCGCCTGATGGCCCAGGTGCCCGAAGCGGCCGTCGCGGCCGACGCGACGGCGCTGGGGTGGCGGATCGTCCTGCTCTCGGTGATTGGTGCGCTGGTCATCGCGATGGCCGTGGCGTGGCTGGCCCGCCGGCTCGTCGCCCTGCCCCTGGCACGTGCCGTGGAGTTCGCCGGCGCGGTGGCCGGCGGCGACCTCGATGCGCGGCCCGAAGAGGGGGCGCGCGCCGAGCTTGGCGCCCTGAACCGCGCGCTGGGCGACATGACCGGCCGCCTGCGCGAACGGCAGGACGTGGAGCGCCGCGCGGCCGAGGAGATGAAGCGGCTCGCCGACGAGGCCTCGGCGATCGCCAACGCCCTCGACGCGGCCTCCAGCGCCGTGATGATGACGGACCCCGGCCACGCCATCCGCTACGCCAACCGCGCCATGCGGGTGCTGCTGCGCGATGCCGCGCCGGTGTTGTCGGAAGCGGTGCCCGACTTCCGCCCGGACGATCCGATCGGCCTCGACTTCGAGCGCTTCCATCCGATGGGTGTCCCCAAGAAGGGCCCGATCGACGTCGAGACGGTGTTCGGCGGCCGGACCTTCCGGTTGGAGATCAGCCCCTGGTTCGACCAGGACGACGCCTACCGCGGCAGCGTCGTCACGTGGACCGAGCGCACCGCCCAGATCGCGGTGCAGCGCGAAGTGCAGGAAGTCGTGAGCGCGGCCGCCGCCGGCGACCTGTCCACGAGCATCCCGCTCGAGGGCAAGCAGGGCTTCCTGCGCGACCTTGCCGCATCGGTGAACGACCTGATCGCCGCCACGCGGGCGGGCGTCACCGAGGTGCAGACGGTGCTGGCGGCCCTCGCCGAGGGCGACCTCACGGTGCGCTCCGAGGCGGAGCTGCGGGGCGTGTTCGCCACGATGCGCGACGATGCGAACACCAGCACCGAGCGCCTCGCCGAGGTGATCGCCGCGATCCGTGATGCGGCCCACGCCATCACCACGGCCTCCAGCGAGATCGCCGCCGGCAACCTCGACCTCTCCTCCCGCACCGAGCAGCAGGCGGCCAGCCTCGAGGAAACGGCGTCGTCGATGGAGGAACTCACGGCGACGGTCAAGCAGAACGCCGAGGTGGCCCGACAGGCCGCATCGCTGTCGGGGGGGGCCGCCCAGGTCGCCATCGAAGGCGGGCGCCTGGTGGACGACGTGGTTGGCACCATGACCCAGATCCAGGCCAGCTCGAAGAAGATCAGCGACATCGTCGGCACCATCAACGGCATCGCCTTCCAGACCAACATCCTGGCGATCAACGCCGCGGTGGAAGCCGCGCGCGCCGGCGAGTCCGGCCGCGGGTTCGCGGTGGTCGCCAGCGAGGTGCGGTCGCTGGCGCAGCGCACCGCCGACGCGAGCAAGGAGATCCGCGCGATCATCGAGGAGTCGAACAAGCGCATCGGCGCCGGCGCGGCGCTCGCGGGCAAGGCCGGCAGCACCATGCACGAGGTCGTCGGTTCGGTGAAGCGCGTGACCGACCTGATCGAGGAGATCTCGGCCGCCTCGATGGAGCAGAGCCAGGGCATCGAGCAGGTCAACCAGACCATCGCCCAGATCGACGAGACCACGCAGCAGAACGCCGCGCTCGTCGAGGAAGCCTCGGCGGCCGCCCGCGCGACCGAAGAGCAGGCTGCCGACCTCGTGGCTTTAGTCGAGCGCTTCCGGCTCGAGGACGGCGGGGAGCACGCATGACCCTCGGCGGCATCGGCCAGCGCGATTTCGAGTACACCGACCGCGACTTCCGGCAGGTCTGCGACCTGATCCGCAAGCGCGTCGGCATCGCGCTGACCGACAGCAAGCGGGACATGGTCTACAGCCGGCTGTCCCGCCGCCTCCGCACGCTCGGCCTGTCGAGCTTCGATGAGTACCTGGCCGACCTGCAGTCGCGCCACGACGACGACGAGGAATGGCAGCACTTCACCAACGCGCTGACCACCAACCTCACGAGCTTCTTCCGAGAGTCCCATCATTTCGAGGTCCTCGCTGACCAGCTTCGCGGCCTCAAGGGGCGGGGTGGCACCATCGAGCTGTGGTGCTGCGCCGCCTCGACGGGCGAAGAGCCCTATTCGATCCTGATCACCGCCTGCGAGGTGTTCGGCACGCTCAAGCCCCCGGTGCGCCTTTGGGCCACGGACGTGGATACCCAGGTGCTGGAGACCGCGTCGCGCGGCGTCTACGCCGTCGATCGCATCGCCGGCCTGTCCGACGAGCGCCGCAAGCGCTTCTTCCAGCGGGGCACCGGCGCCAACGACGGTTTCGCCCGCGTCCATCCGGCCTTGCGCGAGCTCGTCACGTTCCAGCCGTTGAACCTGCTCGACGCCCAGTACCCGGCCTCGCCGACGTTCGCCGCGGTGTTCTGCCGCAACGTGATGATCTACTTCGACAAGCCCGTGCAGCGGCAGATCCTCGCCAAGATCGTCACCCGCATGGGCCCGGACAGCCTGCTCTACACCGGGCACTCCGAGAACTACATGCATGCGAACGACGTCATCGCGCCCTGCGGCCGTTCGCTGTACCGCCGTGCCGGTGGCAAGGGATGAAGATCCGCGTCGCCCGCGCGATGGACGGTGACGCCTCGGCGCGGTCGCGCGCCTCGCCGCTGGTCTACCGCGATGCGCAGCTCAACAAGGACGTCATCAAGATCCTGCCCGCGGAGTTCTTCGTGACCGACCAGCCGGTCGGCCTGATGACCGTGCTGGGCTCCTGCGTCGCCGCCTGCCTGCGCGATCCGTTGGCGGGCATCGGCGGCATCAACCACTTCATGCTCCCCGACGGCGACACCAGCGACGGCACGCCGGCCCGCT